>JAGGWL010000148.1 GCA_021157555.1 Deltaproteobacteria bacterium
AGATGTCAGGACTGAGCTATGGTGAAATTTGAAAACCTCTGGCTGTTTGAGCGCAGCGAGTTTCAGAGGTTTTCAAATTTTATTATAGCTCAGTGTTTGGTCGAAATTAGAGCCAAGCCCAAATATTCAAAAGAGAAAATAGGAACGGGGGTGGGTATATATTGATTATGCTTGAAGATCATATAAGATTTATGAATATAGCTTTAGATGAAGCTGAAAAAGCAAAATTTCAAAATGAAGTGCCTGTAGGAGCAGTGATAGTGGATGAAAAAGGAGAAGTCATTGCAAGTGCGCATAATATGGTCATAGCTTTATCAGATCCTACGGCACATGCTGAAATGCTTGCTCTCAGAAAAGCTTCAACAAGACTTGCCAACTACAGGTTGTTAAATACTACGCTTTATGTTACAATAGAACCTTGTATAATGTGCATGGGAGCATTAATTCATGCTCGTATAAAAAGAGTGGTCTATGGTGCAAAAGATTCAAAATGGGGTGCTGCAGGTTCACTCTATTGCTTTGCGGATGATAAAAGATTAAATCATCATCCCGAAATAATAAGTGATGTGTGCGGGAAGGCATGCGGCAATTTAATAAGGGATTTTTTCAGGGAAAAAAGAATGCCTGAAAAAACAGATTTGTTATAGATTTTTAAATCAAATTAAAATTACCAGTTTTCGTTCAAGTACCATCTAAGGAGCAAATAGTGTCTAATATAGTAATAGTAGGAACACAATGGGGTGATGAGGGCAAAGGTAAAATTGTCGATCTTCTTTCTAAAAATGCTGATATTGTAGTAAGGTTTCAGGGAGGCAACAATGCCGGACATACACTTGTTGTAGATGGAAAACAGTTTATCAGTCACCTGGTACCGTCCGGTATCCTGCAAGGTAAAATATGCATTCTCGGCAATGGCATGGTTGTGGATCCAAAGGTGTTAATTGACGAAATTAAGGCATTAAGCAATATTGGGATTAAGGTGGGACCAGATAATCTTAAAATCAGTGAAAAAGCTCATATCATAATGCCTTACCATAAACTGATAGATCTGGAACGGGAAAAGAAAAAAGGTGATAACAAAATCGGTACCACCGGCCGAGGTATCGGTCCCGCTTATGAGGATAAAGCAGCCCGAACGGGTATCAGATTCAGTGAGCTGATTGATTCGGAAGTTTTTATAGAAAAATTAAAAATAGTACTTGATGAGAAAAACTTTGATCTTGAGCATCGTTTTTCAGCACCCTCATTAAATCTCGAAGAAATAATTGATGAATATAGCATATATGCAAAAAGACTTGCCTCACATGTTACAAATATATCGGTTATTATTGACAAAGAGATCAAATCAGGCAAGCAGGTTCTTTTAGAAGGCGCTCAGGGTACTCATCTGGATATTGACCATGGTACATATCCTTTTGTAACTTCATCAAATACAGTTGCAGGAAATGCCTGCAGCGGAGCAGGAATCGGCCCGAAAAAAATTACCGGAGTAGTTGGTATTGTAAAAGCATATACTACAAGGGTGGGTGAAGGCCCTTTTGCTTCGGAACTTTTTGATGAAACAGGTGATAGAATTCAGAAAAAAGGTGCTGAATTTGGAGCTACAACCGGCAGGATGCGACGCTGTGGATGGCTTGATATGGTAATATTAAAAAATGCGGTACGTCTGAACAGCCTGACCGGCCTGGTAGTTACTAAACTGGATGTGCTTGGCGGTCTGCCATCTTTAAAGATCTGCACCAGCTATGAATGTGAGGGAAAAATTATCAATGACTTTCCATCCGATATAAAAACGCTTACCTTATGCAAACCTGTTTATGAAAGCTTTCCTGGCTGGGAAGAAGATATTTCCGGCATCACACAATTTGCGGAACTTCCGGAAAATGCAAAAAAATATATAAAAAGAATAGAGGAAATTACAGAAACTCCGGTTCAGATTATTTCTGTAGGCCCGGGTAGAAATGAAACCATAATGATTAATAATCCATTTAATGAATAAATTATGAAAACTTACTGGCTGATTGCGGCTTTTGTGCTGATTATTAATCTTCCATTCGGTTTCTGGAGGGTGCAAACCATCAAATTTTCTCCCTCCTGGTTCCTGGCAGTACACATCCCTGTTCCGATTTCTATTTTGCTCCGCATTGTTACCGGTACAGGATGGCAAGTAAAAATTTTACCCATTTTTGTTTGTGCTTTTGTATCGGGACAATTCCTTGGCGGCAAATTTTACAGTAAATACAGGAAAAAATAATATGGAAGCACTTAAAACATTTGACATAAAAAGTTCAATTGTAGAATCGACAAATGAACTTTTTGAAACAATGCTTTCCATGGACGTGGAACTATCAGCTTCAGAAGAGCGTCCGCTCTTTGAAGGAGGAAGGATAACCGGTTCATTAAGTTTTGCCGGTAAATTAATGGGCAGTATTGCTATTACCGTGAGCGATGAGTTTTCCAAAGAAATGACGGCAAGCATGCTGGGCATGGAACTTGATGAAATCGAAGGTGAAGATGAAATCAATGATGTGATCCTTGAGATATGCAATATTATCGGGGGCAATCTGAAGTCTAATTTTAATGACGCCGGCATGGATTGCGTTATCTCTACACCTTCTATTACAACTGGTATGGATTTTAACATTGAATCAATGAACATGGATCGATGTGAATATTATACTTTTATCAACCAGGGAAATAAAATATTCATCGAAATAGCCTTAAAGCCCGAAGATGAATCTGCTGTTGATCCAAAAAAACAACTTTCCAGCATAGATATCAAAAAATTCGGAACAATGGATATAATATCATCCACCGGTGATAAAGTGATTGAATTTTTTGATGCCATGCTTTCCATGGATCTTGAATTAATTGATACACCCGATTATGAGCCTGCTGATATCCCAAAGCATGTGGGGACAATAAATTTTGCAGGGGATGTTAACGGAAGTCTTAATGTAAAAGTCAGCGGACAATTTGCTCACGTTATCACGGCAAATATGCTGGGCATCTCATTGGAGGAAATCGAAACCGAAGATGATGTAAAGGATGTGATCGGTGAAATGACCAACATTATAGCCGGCAATCTTAAAACGGCTTTTTGCGATTCAGGTTTGCATTGTGTAATTTCACCGCCTTCAATTACTGCTGGAAAAAATTTTAAGATTTCCGTTTTAAATATGGATAGATATGAACGGTTTACCTTTAAATTCGAGCATCATGAAATTACAGTTGAGGTATGTGTCAAGATAGATGAAGCAGCACTTAAAAAAAGCCTGGAAGCGGTAGAAAAAATTTCTTCCATAGCAGCGGCTGATGATCAGCAGAAAAGCATTGACGCTCTCGTTTCCGGTGATTCTCAAACACCATCTTCTATAGCTCAGGTAAAGAGTCCTGATGCTGTTTCTTCTGTGGATGATGGTGGTGGTGGTGATAATAAAAAGCTGGATATGGTTCTTGATATCCCTGTAGAATTAACCGTTGAATTGGGCAGAACCAAAATCAAAATAAAAGATTTTCTTGCTTTGAGCCAGGGCTCTTCAGTTACTTTTTCCAATCTTGAAGGTGAACCACTTGATATTTTGGCAAACAACAAACTGATCGCCAAAGGAGAAGTAGTAGTGGAAAATCAAAAATACGGCATTCGCATAACAGAACTCCTCAGCCGTATGGATCGTATCAAAAACCTTAAATAAAAAATAGGTATGCTGGTTATATCATTTCAAACGTGCTTTACACTTTTTTTAAAAATAAAACTATCTGTGTGTATCTGTGTCCCACGTTCCTTACATTACCTTCAACATCAATGGAATTGCCACAAATGTTCCCAGAGAACTGCCAAGATTTGTAAAGACTACAACCAGTAATATTCTGGTCACCTTGTTCCCCCAGAATCCTTTTATGGAAAGGATATCTTCAGAAAGATGTTCAAAATCTTTTACTTTAGGTTTTCTCATCATCGCCTCTATCAGCCCGGATACCCAGCCTGCTGCAATCATAGGATTAAGGGATGTTAAAGGAGCTGCCACAATTGAAGAAAATATTGTTAAAGGATGAGCCAAAGCTATTATTGCGCCTATACCGGCAAAAAGGCCATTTGCTATAAACCACCATTTTATCATATCGGCACCACTTTTTGAACCACCATAAAAAAAGCCAAGAACAATAAAAATGCAAATCAACGAGGGAAGAAACCATTTAATAAATTTTGATGTTTTACTTTTTGGCGGAAGTGTTTCCAGTTCATCAATATCAATCACATCATTAAAATGCTTTTTAATTCCAGGAACATGACCGGCACCAACAACTGCTACAATCTTTTGGCCGGGAGCTGATTTTATTTTGGCAGCAAGATACAAGTCTCTTTCATCTATCAGAATTTTTTTTAATACAGGTACAGATTTTCCAACTTCAGAGAGTATTGACTCAAGAATATCCTCCTGCTTCATTTTTTCAATATCTTCCTGATTAATATCATCCATATCCCCTAAGGAGAGTACTATCTGAAACAAAAGTTTGACTTTTTGCCAAAGCCCCATGATCCGCCATGTTCGCGACAGAGTAATACGGATATCCCGATCAGCAAGAAATATTTCTGCGCCGACGGACTCACCTGTTTCTATAGCTTTTATCATCTCCTCGCCCGGTTTTACATCAAGCTTTTCGGCGATCCTTTTCTGAAAAGAGGCAAGAAGAAGGTTTGAAAGTAACAGAAATGCCTTTTTCTCCTTAATTACCTTGATGATATCCATATCAAGCCATTTCTTTTTTTGACGGATTGACTGATATCTTGATTCGCACAGTTCCACGCACACGGTGTCCGGTTTTTCCTCATTAATAACAGCTTGTACAAGTTCAGAACTTTCTTTGGATACATGTGCAGTGCCTATAATAATAATTTCTTTATCTTCATGCTCAATACGATGTATAGCATTATTTGTATTTATAACCGACATTTTTTATAAAAGTCCTTGTTTATTTTAAATAATTTAATATACTTAATATTTTCTATCCGCCAAAGCAATATAAATTGCTATATTCTTTAAAATCTATAACAGAAAAAAGTGAACACCTTTATGAATCAAAAACTTCAACAAAAAAACGAAAAACAGATAGTTGAACAAGAACCTTTTTATCTTGAAACATGCAATGAGGTTGCACTTTTTGAAGCCGCTTATTTTGAAAAAATTCCCATTATGCTTAAAGGTCCTACAGGATGCGGGAAAACAAGATTTATTGAATATATGGCATTTAGATTAAATCGCAGCTTGATAACGGTTGCCTGCCATGAAGATCTATTTGCGTCAGATTTGATAGGACGTTTTTTGTTGCAGAATGATGAAACAGTCTGGAATGATGGGCCATTAACAAAAGCCGTGCGAACAGGCGCCATCTGTTATCTTGATGAAATAGTCGAAGCCCGTAAAGATACAACGGTTGTTATTCATCCTTTAACTGATAACCGCAGGGCATTGTATATTGATAAAAAAGGAGAAACCATACAAGCTCACGATAATTTTATTATGGTAATATCTTATAATCCGGGATACCAGTCAGTTCTGAAAGATCTGAAACAAAGTACTCGCCAGCGTTTTATTGCAATGGATTTCGATTATCCGGATCCTGAGAAAGAAGCTCTGATCGTAGCTCATGAAGGCAAGATTGAAATAAAAACTGCTGAAAAACTTGTAGCACTGGCCGGTAAAATTAGAAATATCAGGGAACATGGCTTAACTGAAGGAGCAAGCACCCGTCTGTTAATTTATGCAGCACAACTTATAAAAAAAGGCATCCTGGAAAACGAAGCTGTCAGGGCAGCCGTTTGCCTTCCATTAACAGATGATAAAAGATTGCTTGAGACCCTTACTGATCTTATTGATGATATATTTTAGAAAACCCGTAGCATAAATTTTATAACAAAATAGGAACAAAATTCTCATTTTCGACAGCATTCAAACAAATAAAAAAAAACCGAAAACTCAATTTTTTTTAAAAATATTTTTTCCCGTACAACATTTCCTCACTAAAAAAATATATTTTTAATAATTTTTTCTTCTAAAAGATATTCCAGTTAATGCTGCTATCCCAGACCCGAGTAGCAAAAGAGATGCCGGAACTGGAGCATGATGGAGATTCAGGTCATCAATAATGATATTATCAATATAGGCTACGGTTAATTGATTGGTATCTTTAAAATTATCAAGTTTAAAATATAGGGATAAATCTGCAGGATACTCATCGCTTTCTAATGTAATTGTTTCTGTAAAATGCGTCCAGTCCAAAATTTCTGGAAACCGGGAAGGTTTAGCCGTAATATTTGTATTCAAGATTTCTTTAGTAAAATTATTGCCTATAAGACTCACCACCAGATTGTCTCCTGCTTCAGATCCAAACGGAGCAAAAGCCCATAGATTGTAATTGAATGAAATAGTTAAATAATCAGTTTCTCCTATTCCCTGTCCTAAACTGGATGGACTAAACCCAAAAAGACTCAAAACTGCCTGAAAATCGCCTTCAACGGGATATATGCCTGCCCAGCTTGTATCAACAGATACATTGGTATATTCCCAGCCTGATAGTCCATTTTCAAAACCGCCATTAGTCAGAGCTGTGGCTGCACCTGCTGAAGCATTAAATCCTGCTGTAAGCATTAGAACCAGAACCAATATAGAAATTTTTTTCATAACTAATTCTCCTTTTTAATTTTTTGATTTATGATTGTAAACTCAACTTTCTGGGTTAAAATGTGCCTCAATAATTTCAATATGTTACATAGATAAAATCACAAACTTTATAGCATTATAAGAGCTCTTTATAATGCTATAAAGTTTGGTTATGTGATGTTTCGGCCTAACTATGTATCCGCTTGGCCATTCTAAAACTATAGTGGACCCCAAAGCAAATTTATGAAATCCCGGGAATCTTAATACCATCAGGCAGGCCGGCAAAACCTGGAACAACAGTTTTTATTCCTGATTCTTTCATTTCTTCCTCTGCCCTGATAAGCGGATTATAATTTTGAAGATTTCGTTCCCCATTAGGAGCTCCAGCTTTAAACCAAAGCTTGCTGCTAACGGAACCGTACATAAGCGGCATTAACGGCAAAAATTCGGAAGACCCTTCTGTCGATCTATGCGAAAAGAAAGCAGTAGAGCCTGTTTTTTTAATATTATCAAGTGCTTCTTCAAGACTGCTAACGCCAAGATCTTTTAATTCTTCAAGCACGTTCTGCAAATCGCCTCTTGCTTTTAAAAATTTTTCCACCCTATCTAAATCAGCAAGCCCAAGCACAATCTCTGTGGCAAGACATGTTTCCGTAAATGTACCTGCCTGATTAAGTTTGATAAGTACGGAATTGCCGGCTCGATTTTTTTGGTCAGTAGCCGCCAGAAAAGGGATGATAAAACGCATCTGGGTTACCGCTGCATCATCAATCACCAGTTGAACACGATCACCATATTTTTCATTCATCATTTTGTGAGTCAGGACATCATTTTCAGCTCCCGCATCCTCCATGGTGACAAAATTATCAACTGCTGTAACTATTGACGCATTAAATTCAATCAATTCTTCCCGTGTTTTAATTCCAAGACCGGAAAAACGCATGTCATACATACCTTTTTCCCTTAGCTCATCTGTTTTCTGAATCTCTGAAAATGCATTGTCGGTTCCGATTGCATAATCATCAATATTCAGGCCAAGATCTTCAGCACATTGCTTAAGCCGCTTCAAACCTTCATAATTATCCTGCACAGGAAACACAAAACCTCTCTCCTTGGCTGTTCCGGTCGGCATACCGCTTTTGACAAGATTCTTTTCAAACTGCTTGAAAAACTTTATCGCCGTTGAAAAAACATCCTTTACAGAATCTTCCTTCATAACAATAAAAAACATCTCTTGAATATCCTGTTTTGTTCCTGGAACATGTTCACCTCCACATACCATATTAAAAGCTATATTAGGCATATAAAAGGTCTTTATATTTTCAGGGGAAAGCAACTCCCAGGTCTTATATCCTGATGCATGGAGAAGTGTCTGAAAAAATACGGTAGAAGATGCAAGGCATGCATTACCGCCCCAGTCTTTTTTATTAGGACCTGCATTTTCTATGAGTTTAAGGTCAAATTCTTCGACAGCCCTGAAAATATCGGAGGGTTTATTGATTATTACTTTTTCAGGAAGAAGCGGAGCAATATTCTTTTTTATAGAAAGTATAGCCGCATCATTAGGAATATAAATTGCCTCACTCTCACCGTCTGATGTTCCTTTGGCTATTCCATTCCTCTCTTCAATCGTCCAGGCAGAGCCGCCCCTTTCGATACGAGCAGACATAACCCCTTCAATAGTATAAGATGCATAAGAAGATAATATTTCCAATCCTTTTACTTTAAAATTTGAGACAATAGTTGTTTCAGCCATTTTTAACATCCTCCATAGTATTATTATTCTCAACAAGAATTATGTGTAAATCCATCACATTGGTCTTTGTTGGACCCGTAATCAACAAATCTTCAAGTCTGGCAAAAAAATGATATGAATCATTGTTTTGCAAATAATCAAAAGCATTCAATCCCATCGCTTTCGCCCTGTCAAGAGTGAATGTGTCTGCTATTGCTCCGGCGGCATCGGTGGGGCCGTCATTGCCGTCCGTTCCTCCGCTAAGAACAAGTATATTCTCATAACCGGCAATATTTATTGCTGCTGCAAGGGCAAACTCCTGATTACGGCCACCAAGACCGTTACCCTTAATCCTGACTGTTGTTTCACCTCCTGAAAGGATGCAGGCGGGAGGCGCAACAGGATTGCCGCTTTTAAGAATCTCTCTCGCTATTGCTCCGTGCATAAGAGCGATATCAGATGTTTCCCCTTCAATCATGGATGAAAGGAGAATAGTATTATAACCGAGCCTGGCAGCTTCCTCTCTGGCAGCATTGATTGCTTTAATGTTATCGGCAATAATTATATTATATATTTTTTCAAAAATTTTGTTTCCGGGGCTAAGGGTATCCTTAATTTTACCGGATACTCCTTTTTGAAAATGCGTAACAATATTATCCGGCATACTGTTTAGTATATTATATTTTGCAACTATATCAATACAATCATCAAAAGTAGATAAATCCGGAACAGATGGCCCGGATGCGATAACCTCCATGTCGTCTCCTATGACATCGGAAAAAAGCAGAGTTATCATTTGAGCCGGATAGGCTGCTTGTGCAAGGCCGCCTCCCTTTATCATGGATATATGCTTTCTTATTGTATTGATTTCGTGAATTGTTGCGCCGCATGCAAGCAAGGTTTTGATGGCATCCTGCTTGTCCTTTAATTCTATGCCATTAGCAGGAAGTGGAAGCAGGGCAGACCCGCCCCCTGAAAGCAAAAATATTATTAAATCATGCTCATCAGCATCCTTTACAAGATTAAAGATTTCTTTGGCTCCAAATTCTCCGTTTTTATCAGGAACAGGATGGCCAGCTTCTATTATCTTTATACGCTTTAATTCTGCAGTGTGAGCATATTTTACATTTATAATTCCTTTAGTTATTTTTTCCAAAAGTAAATCTTCTATTGCTGCAGCCATAGGAGCTGTTGCCTTGCCTGCGCCTATCACAAAAAGATTCTTGTAAAGAGAAAGATCATATTTTCTGTCTCCTGCAAAAAAATAATTCCCCTGACGCCTGCATTGACTTTTAACAGCTTTACCAGGTTCTACAGCATCGACACCTTTTTGAAAAATACTCCTGGCGCTCAGCCGCATCCTTATCTGGTTATCAGTTAATTGTTTCATATTATACCTGAAAAAACATAGACCATCAGATCAATAATTTGAATCGGCATATGATAGCCATCCGCCGGCCTCAACCAGTGCCAGGTCAAAATCAGATATGGAAAAAGGGAACTCTTCCTGATGTTCGTCCGATTTGATGGTTATAATCATTCTCTTCATATCTGTTTCAAGATCAGTACTCCTGCCTGCAAAGAGCCGAAAAATTTTACCTATGATTTCGGATGAAAATTCAACTGCCAGCATTCCACAGTTAAACATATTCTGTTTAAATATTCTGGCAAAATTTTCCGCAATCACAAGGTTAATACCGTTAGCATCAAGAGCCCATGGAGCATGCTCGCGTGATGAACCGCATCCAAAATTATCTTTGGTTATTATTACACTTTTATTAGCAAGATCCATGCCCTGATTAAAACCATCCAGTTCAAGATCTTCCAGAAGATACGGTTCTAAGGCCTCTCTGGATATTTCTGTTAAATATTTTGCAGGTATAATTTCATCTGTATTAATATCTGCTCTGTCAAGAAAAAGAACTTTTCCATTAAAATTTTTCATTATATTCCTCTGGAACGGGTTTGGTCTCAGGGATTTGTATTTTGCCTGCAATGGCTGATGCAGCGGCAGTTGCCGGGCTCATTAAATGGACCATGCCGCCTTTGCCCATTCGGCCATTAAAGTTCCGATTGGTCGTTGATGCACAAACTTCTCCTTCTGCCAGTACTCCATTACTCATGCCCAAACAGGCTCCGCAAGTAGGATTGGTAAGGCAGACGCCGGCATCCATAAATATTTTCAACAGCCCTTCTTCCATTGCCTTTTGATACACCTGTGGAGTGGCAGGAGAAATAATACATCGAACAGAATCGCTTATTAAATTACCTTTCATAATCTCTGCGACTACACGAAGATCTTCAATTCTTCCATTAGTACATGATCCTATATAGACCTGATCTATTTTTGTTCCCTCCATTTCCTGAACATTTTTAACAAGATCCGGTTTGTAACCAAACGTCATTTGCGGCTCCAGTTTACTTACATCGTGATCTATGATCCGATCGTATTCCGCATCCGGATCCGCTGCAAATTGACTATATTTATCAAGCGCCTTTTCTTTTGATCCGAATTCATCCTGTATAAATTCCCAGAGATACTCAACAGTTGTCATATCAGGAGAACATATTCCGCAGGTTGCGCCGGCTTCAACCGCCATATTGCAAATCGTCATCCGCGCTTCCATGCTCATCAGGTCAATTACAGGGCCTGCAAACTCAATCACCCTGTTTGTCGCCCCATTTACTCCAAGCATGCTGATTATTGAAAGAATTACATCCTTGGCATAAACTCCCGGCATGAGCTTTCCGGTAATATTTATTTTAATGGTTACAGGATAATGGAATGCGCACACACCCTTTAAGATTCCGACCTCAAGATCCGTAGTACCGACACCAGCAGCAAAGGCTCCAAAGGCTCCATGGGTGCAGGTATGCGAATCTCCCATAATTATGGTGTAGCCTGGACGCACAAAACCCTTTTCCGGAAAAATCGCATGACATACCCCATTTCTGCCAATATCAAAAAAATCTTCAATTTTATGTCGCCTTGCCCAATTCCTGAGAATTTTACCCTGCAATGCTGTTTTGGAATCTTTGGCAGGAGTAACATGATCAATAACAGCTTTTATTTTTGAAGGATCAAAAACCCTGTCCTTGCCCCGATTCACAAGATCATTAATAGCACCTGGAGTGGTTATCTCATGACAGAAGACAGCATCCAGCCGAATAACATTTATATCTCCCGAAGGATTATCAATAATATGAGAAGCAAAAATCTTCTCTGCTACTGTTTTTCCCATTATTTATTCCTTAATTATTATCGGTTTTTAAAACTGCCAGAAATGCAGATTGCGGGATCATAACACTGCCCACCATCTTCATCCTTTTTTTTCCTTTTTTCTGTTTTTCAAGCAACTTTCTTTTTCGTGTAATGTCACCCCCATAGCACTTGGCGGTGACATCTTTTCTAAAAGCTGAAATAGTTTTTCGAGCAATTATTTTGCCTCCTATCGCCCCTTGAATCGGTATTTTGAACATCTGTTTTGGTATTTCATCCCGCAGTTTTTCACATATGACTCTTGCTCGTTCAACAGCCCTGTCTCTATGTATTATATTAGATAATGCATCTACACGCTCCGAGTTTATCAATATATCCACCTTGACAAGATCTGCTTGTCTATAATCTATAATATCATAGTCAAAGGACCCATATCCCTGAGTTACTGATTTAAGTTTATCATAGAAATCATAAATAACTTCCGCAAGCGGAAGTTCAAATATCATCTCCAGCCTGTTGTTCGTAAGATACTGGTAATTTTTATTAATCCCCCTGCGGTCAATGCAGAGCTGCATAACAGCGCCCATATATCTGTCTGGAATTATAATAGCTGCCCGTATAAAAGGTTCTTGGGAATATTCTATGGAAGAAGGCTCCGGATAAAGAGCAGGATTATCAATTATTATTTCAGCTCCGTCTGTCATTACAAGCTTGTACTGAACAGTCGGCGCAGTCAGTATAAGAGAAAGATCATACTCTCTTTCCAGCCTCTCCTGAACAACTTCAAGATGCAGAAGGCCCAAAAAACCACACCTGAAACCGAAGCCAAGCGCTGCTGAAGAATCTTTTTCATAAATAAGTGCAGCATCATTCAGCTTCAACTTTTCAAGGGCCGTGGTAAGATCAGTATATCCATCAGATGCCACAGGATATATTGAAGAAAAAACAACCGGTTTCGTCTCTTTAAACCCTTTCATCGACGTTTCACATGGATCTTTTTTTAATGTGATAGTATCTCCGCATCTGGTATCGCTCACAGTCTTTATTCCGGCTATAATATATCCAACCTGCCCTGCCGAAAGCTCTTTTTGCGAAATTTTTTTCAATCGAAAGAGCCCCACCTCCTCAACCCTGTATTCAACACGATTGGACATAAATATAATTATGTCTCCCGGTTTCACCTTTCCTTGAAAAATACGCACATGAACTATGGTACCTCGAAAAGAATCGTAGTGTGAATCAAAAATTAATGCTTTTAAGGGCGCGTCTGGATCTCCTGATGGTGGTAAAAGATTTTTGACAACTCCCTCCAAAACATCATAAATTCCTGTCCCTTCCTTGGCAGAAACCAGTAAGGCCGTTTCAGGGTCAAGTCCCAGATCATCTTCAATCTGATTTTTCACCCGTTCAATATCTGCTGAAGGAAGATCTATCTTGTTAATTACAGGTATAATCTCAAGATCATGTTCCATTGCAAGATAAAGATTCGCCAGCGTTTGAGCTTCAACACCCTGGCTTGCATCTACCAAAAGCAGTGCACCTTCACACGATGCAAGCGCTCTGGATACCTCATAAGTAAAATCGACATGCCCAGGTGTATCTATAAGATTTAATAAATAAGTTTTTCCGTCTTTAGCTTTATAGGGAAGACATACAGATTGACTTTTTATTGTAATGCCACGCTCACGTTCAATCTCCATTGTATCCAAAATCTGATCCTTAAAATCCCGATCTGATACAATACCTGTCGCTTGTATAAGGCGATCGGAGAGCGTCGATTTTCCATGGTCAATATGCGCAATAATACTAAAATTTCTTATATTTTTCATTTATTTTTCTAATTTCATAAAAATAAAATTGATTATTAAGATTAAACTGATTTGACATAAGGCTTCATTA
>JAGGWL010000127.1 GCA_021157555.1 Deltaproteobacteria bacterium
GGTGTTGCAATGATTTCCGTAACTAATTGATTTTATTGATGTTTATGGCAAAATCCCCTCAGAAGCTTTTTCGCCAAAAGGCTTATGATTTCAATGGTTTAGCCGATTCATTGCAACACCCTTTTATAACCTTTCCATTCTGAATAGTTAATCCGTTATTTGATAAGAAATAAGGTGGATCTGCAAAAATCATATCAAATTCAAACTCAAATTTTGTTAGCACATCAAAAACATCTTCATGGAGAAGGGTAAAGTTTTTGTCATCAGATTTAAAGTATGATTCAATCATTATATGAGTTCTTGCTTTAGTATTGCTATAAAACTTGTTATTGATTTCAGGTTATAAAGCTTAGGAATAGTATTAAATGCTTCATTTAATTTATTCTTAGCAGAATGCCACCCATGACCATCAGTAATCCATACAAATTCGAAATCATCATATTGATTTATTTTGGGTGCAATATCAGTATATGCTCTTGCAGTTTCATTTAACTTAGAGCCTCCACCATTGTAGTAATTCACTTCTATTAGATATGTTTTATGATTTGTTGTTACAACAAAATCAAATCGTTTGATATCTTTACCTAAACTAAGTAACTCAGGAAAGGTGTCACTCTTTATTTCTGATTTAAACGGTATATTGTTTTTTTTAAATATGGAGGCAACAAGTTTTTCCATATTTTTCCCACCACGATTTTTTCGGGCATTAGTATCTAAGCCCACTTCAATTCCAAAAACATAATCAACCAGATTCTTAATATCTTTATTTTTTAAAATTTCAGCGATTCCCGTCTCATTAATAAACTCAATTATCTTATCTTCATCTGAAAAGTAAGTATTTAAAAAAACAATATCCCCATTTGGGGCAATTATCTCTCGATTGTTTCGCACAGCTATTAATATGTTAAGAACAGAAAAACAGTCGGGGTTTTCTTTGTAAAGCGACCTGATTGCTTGGTTGATATTTTCTTTTCCAATCAAATAATTAAGTTGATTTAACTTGATTGATATTTTATTAGTATTTTTTGATACTTTTTCAAAATCAACAAAAAAATCCAAAGTAGAGTTTGTAGCACTTAACTGCCCCATAAAAACATCAAACGGCATTAGGAACTCCTTGATTTAAAATTAATAACTCTGTTAACTGTCCTCTTTTGCTTGCATTAGCATTTATGCTTCTTTTTGCCATGACCCTTTTTATTTGGTAGCCTGCAAACAAGTCATCAAAAAAATTATCGTTTGGGTTTTTTCCCTTTACATCAGAGTTACTCAATATCCATTTTTGCCCTAATGAATCCAGTTGATCACAAAATAATTTCAATCTTTTTTGCTCGTTATCATTGAATTTATCTTTTGCATAAGAATTAAAACTTGAGGTTTCTGAAAGTGGCTTGTATGGCGGATCAAAATAAAATACTGAATCTTCATTTGCATACTTAATTGTTTGCTCAAAATCTCCCGATAATATTTCAACCTTTTGCAATAATTTAGAAACCGACAAAAGATTGCTTTCGTCACAAATCATAGGTTTCTTATAACTCCCGATAGGAACATTAAATTCATTTTTTTTATTAACTCGATACAAACCATTAAAACAAGTTCTGTTCAAAAAAATAAACAAAGCTGCTTGTGTTGTTTGATCAGATTCGCGTGTTTTAAAAAGATTTCTCTTATCATAATAATATTCTTTTTTTTCTTCTATCTGTTCTGATAAAAAATGATATTCACTTTCATATTTTCTCAGTATTGAAATCAATTCAGTAACATTTGATTTTATAGTTTTATATGAATTTATTAGGTCTTCATTTATGTCATTAATAACCGCTGATTTTAGATTAGGGAAGTTATTTAAAACCCAAAACAATACCGCTCCACTTCCAACAAATGGTTCAACAAAAGAGAATTCATCATTTTTTTTATATGGGAAATTATTCTCAATGTCATTTAATAATTGAGTTTTTCCGCCTGCCCACTTTAGAAATGGTTTTGCTTGCTTTGTTTTCATTGACTTACCTCGTATGATTTTTCGACACCAGCACGGTAACCTTCCGCAAATGCAGCATGTGGGCTTTTATGCCTAATTGTACCTGCTTGACTTACTGGCAATTCATCAAGGTTTATACTAATTTTTTCTTCTCGGTTTAATCCGGCTTTATAGCCTGCTTCATAAGCACAGCCAGCACATTTATGACGACCAAATCCACCTTGATCATCTGGCAAGTTTTTAAACCCATCCCAATACCTATGTTCTTTACTGCATGTTGACATTTAATTTACTCCTTATTTTTTAGTGGGCATAACGCTTAAATCAGTGGTGCGTCTTTTTGCATCCACTGGATTTTTTGGTTATATTCTTTCTATCCAATATCCTGGTTTTCTGCTGTTGTGCATTACAGCCACAACAAACACAGTGCTCCCGTTAAAGCGATAAATTACTGAAAAAGGAAATTTGCTGAGCAAAAATCTACGAAAGCCTTTCTTAAACTTAGGCCAAGTATTTGGAAGTTCAACTATTGCTTGATATGAGGCTTCAAGTTCAGTCAAATAGTCTTCACCTAAACCATTGGCTTGATTTTGGTACCAGATATAAGAGGATTTTAC
>JAGGWL010000264.1 GCA_021157555.1 Deltaproteobacteria bacterium
AAAAGGTGCGCTTTCAAGCGGCGCGTATATACTTTCAGATTCTAAAGGGTTGCCTGATGTTATTCTGATTGCATCCGGATCCGAAGTGCATCTGGCTGTTGAGGCAAAAAAAATTTTGCAGGAAAAAGAAATTAAAGCCAGGGTTGTAAGCATGCCGAGCTGGGAGCTTTTTGAAAAAACTTCAGATAGCTACAAAAATAATGTTATTTTGCCGGGAGTTACTGCGCGTGTTGCCATAGAAGCCGGAATTTCCATGGGGTGGGAGCGATATGCTGGTGACAAGGGCATTATAATCGGTATTGACACATTCGGCGCTTCTGCTCCGGGAGGAAAAGTGCTGAAGAAATATGGGTTTACAGTCGAAAATATTGTAAAAAAAGTAACGGAATTGTTAGAATAAAATTTAGTCATTAAACCAAAAATCTTGACAATTCAATAAAATATTTGTTATAGTTAATAAATTCCTAGTTTAGGAATGGGAACAAAAAAAGTTCCTATTTTTCTTATAATATTAACCATGGAGAGAGAGAATTTAAAAATGACAGAATTAATAGCACCTTCCCAATTTTGGCTTTTTGGCTTTTTTCCTACTTTTATCCTATCTGTTTTGATTCCAGTTACAGGTGTCGCGGCCTTTGCATATATAATTGCAAAAAGGCTTGCGCCTCTTGTTTTGGCCGCTCCGGATAAACGTTTTGATAACCTGCCATTGCGGATATATAATCTTTTTAAAATCTGGCTGGTCCAGTATCGGCAGCCAAGATATATGCTGGCCGGCGTACTTCATATGATTATATTTTTCGGTTTTTTGACTTTGTCTATTCGGTCAATGTCGCTGGTTGTTATTGGAATTTATACTGATTTTGCCCTTCCGGGTTTTTCCGGAGCAGGCGGTGATATTTATAATGTGTTAAAAGACATTGCTGCCACTGCAGTCTTTGTTGCGTGCGCAGTTGCCGCCGTTCGGAGAGGGTATTTCAAACCTGCCAGGTATGCAGTTCCTGAAAAATACGGACATGATCATACCTCCGAGGCCGTTTTTGTATTAGGCCTGATTATGACCTTGATGATTTCCGAAAGCCTGTTTGAAGCTGCCGAGGTTGCGAGTGGACATGAAGCATTCCTGCTTCCTTTTACTCTGGTATGGGTTTTTAAATTTATGCTTCATAATGCCTCCCATGCTACTCTTCAAGCGGTGCATTTAGTCGCATATTATATTCACGACCTTACCTTTTTCTTTTTTCTTTGCTTTTTACCGATGGGCAAGCATTTTCATGTTATCACATCTATCTTTAATGTCTTTTTCATGAGGGTTAAAAAAGGAAATATTAAACCTGTAAGATATGGTGTGTCGGATGATAAACTTGATGACCTTGAATCTTTTGGGGTCAAAAAACTGGAGGATTTTACCTGGAAGCATTTGCTTGATTTTTATACCTGTGCTGATTGTGGAAGATGTTCTGATCAGTGTCCTGCTAATGCGGTTAAACGTCCTTTGTCGCCCAGGTTTATTTCTATTAAAGGCCGTGACAAAATTTTTAAAAATTATCCTTTGCGAGGAAAATTTTTACCAAGCGAAAACCTGATTGGCGATATTTATTCAGAGGATGAAATCTGGTCATGCACTACCTGCGGTGCATGCGAGCAGGAATGTCCGCTGGGTATAGAATTTATCGACAAAATAGTCGATTTAAGGCGCGGTATGGTGGACGAAGGCATGGTGCCACAATCTTTGCAGAAACCCTTAAGTGCTATTGGAAAACGTGGAAATCCCTGGGGCAAGATGGAAAAAAAACGCGCTGACTGGACCAAGGATAAAGAGTTTGCAAAAATCTGTTCAGTCAATGTTCTTGAAAAGGGAGCAACTGTCGAGACGCTCTATTTTGTTGATAGTATCACTTCATACGATGACAGGATGCAGGATATTGCAAGGTCGACTTCAAAAATTCTTAATTGTGCAGGCATTGATTTTGGAGTTCTTGGCAAGGCGGAAAAGGACAGCGGTAACGAAATTAAAAGGTTTGGCGAGGAAATGCTGTTCCAGGATATGAAAGAAAAGAATACCAAAGCAATTTTAAATTCCGGAGCAAAGTTGATTATAACTGCCGACCCCCATGCTTTTAATGCATTAAAAAATGATTATACGGGACTTCCTCCGGTGGAACATATAAGTCAAACAATAGTAAGAAAGGTAAAATCCGGTGAAATTCGTTTGAATAGTGTCCAGGATAATGAAAAGATTTATACCTATCATGATCCATGTTATCTGGGCAGACATAATGATCTTTACGAAGAGCCCAGAGATGCCATAGATGCTATTCCGGGAATAAAAAGAATTGATATGCTGAAAAGTCGTGACCGTTCCTTTTGCTGTGGCGGTGGCGGGCTGATGCTTTTTTATGAGCCGGAAGAAGAACAGAGAATGGGCGTTTTAAGGGTAGAGATGGCTAAAGAGGCTGGAGCAAACGTCATAGTCACTGCTTGTCCTTTTTGCCTGGTCAATATAGAGGATGCCATTAAAGTGGCTGGACTGGAAGGAGAGATGGAAGTTCTGGATCTTGCTGAACTGATAGAACAACATCTTGTTGATTAGTAGTGGCGTTGTGCTTTAGTATTGCTGCCTTGATGGTCGGCCTTCGGTCTTAAGGGGTAGGTGTTTGCTTTAAGTTTTGGGAAAATATTTTAAATTGGAGGTAAAAAATGGATATTTTGGTATGCGTCAAGAGAGTCCCGGATACCGCTGAAAACGAGATAGAGGTTAACAGCGACGGAACGGATATTGATCGGGATGATCTTGTATATTCAGTAAATGAATGGGATAATTATGCAGTTGAAGAAGCGATTCAAATCCGTGATAATGTGGGCGGTACTGTTACTGTTGTTTCGGTCGGTGATGAAGAATCCGAAGAAGTGATCAGACGAGAAATGGCAATGGG
>JAGGWL010000045.1 GCA_021157555.1 Deltaproteobacteria bacterium
AAGCTGGCGGCTGAAAAAGTATATCAAAAAGGCGATATAAAACCATTGTGCGATTTTGTGGAAAATCGTTATTTTACTGTATTTAAAAATCGTGATTACAGATGGGCAAATGAATTGACTGTGAAGACCGCATTTTTAACTCTTTTATATAATGACATTATTTATATCATGGATTCTGAAAAAGAGATTGACCGCAGATATGCAGATCTGACCATGATCATCAGGCCGGATAAAAGATATGGCAAAGTATTTGATGTTTTAATTGAATTCAAATTTGTAAAGTTAAAAGATGTGGGATTAAGTGCTGATCAGGCAATAAAGCTGTCTGAAGATGAATTGTGTCAAATACCTGAAATTGTGAAGCAGATGGAAGATGGCAAAAAACAGGTAAAAGAGTATGGGAAAAAGCTTGAACAAAGGCATGGAAACTTACGGTTGCAAAAATTTGTAGTAGTAGCATTAGGATTTGAGAGGATATGCTTTTATAAATTTTAAAAAAGGTATGATTAATGGAGAGATTCAAAAACTGATCAGCAGCGGAAGGGAAAAAGAAACAAAATTTTTTTCGATGAAAAAGCTGCGTAGCTTGTGGCTTATTTAAGGAACGGGGACGAAATAATTTTTTCAATTGATTTTTAATCCAAAATTTAATCATGTCAATCCAGAAATTCTGTAAATCCTGATTCAGACAATAAAGTGCATAAAATATGATCAATTCTCAGATAAATATTTCCTGTGAATTATCCGATGGGTTAAGATACCATAAAGCAGGGAACCTGGAGGCGGCTGAAAAAATTTATAAAAGAATACTTATGGATTATCCGTTTAATTCGGACTGCCTGCATCTTCTTGGCGTGATCGCAACCCAAACAAAAAATTATGCCGCTGCAATAGATTTAATTGGCCTGGCAGTCGGCATTAATCCGGATAAGCCTGTTTACTATAATAATCTTGGTAATGCATATAGAGATAGTGGAAGTTTTGATAAAGCTCTATTTTGTTACAAAAAGGCGTTGAAAATCAAACCGGATTTTTGTGAAATTCATGTTAATTTGGGCAATACATTTATAAAAAAAGGGCAGGTTGATGATGCTGTCTGCTGTTATAAAAAAGCACTGCAAATAAATCCTGAATCTGCTGATGCACATTATAATATGGGCAATGCTTGCAGGGAGATCGGAAAAGTTGATGATGCTATATTTTATTATAGAAAAGTTTTGCAGATAAATCCTGAATTTACTGATGCATATTATAATATGGGGAATGCTTGCAGGGAGATCGGAAAAGTTGATGATGCGATATCCTGTTACGAAAAAACCCTGCAAAAAAATCCTGCTTTTGCAGAAGCATATAATAACCTTGGTAATGTTTATCAAGAGCAGAATAAATTTGAAGCTGCCGAATTATCTTATCAAAATGCTTTAAAAATAAAACCGGATTATTATCAGGCGTTGAATAATCTGGGAAATATCTTAAGAACTATGCGTCTCCCCGATCAATCAATTCTTTGTTATCAAAAGGCATTAAAATTTAAAGCTGATTATGCGGAAGCATTTTTAAATATGGGCATAGCTTTTTATGATATGGAGAAATTCCAGGAAGCGGTTGCCTGTTATGATAATGTGTTGAAGATTGATCAGACTTTCGTGGAGGCATTTAATTTTAAGGGGATTGCATTAAAAAGCCTTGGCAGGCATGAGGATGCTATTCTATATTTCCAAAGAGCAATCGAATTAAGGCCGGACTATGCGGAAGCATGCAGTTATCTGGTTCATGAGTTGCAGCAGATTTGTGACTGGAAACGGTTTAAAAAATTTTCTGCAATGCTGGATGAATTTACAAACCGGGCTATAATAATGGATGAAAAAATTTATGAGCCTCCTTTTATCAATATTACAAGGAACGATGATTTGCGGCAAAATTTTGTTGTGGCTAAAAAATGGTGTGAAAGCACAGCCAAACGAGCGGAGTTTTTCGTACCTTTTTTATTTGATGATAGAAAACAAATTAACAAGAAAATTATAATAGGATATCTTTCAAATGATTTTCGTGATCATGCCACCTCTCATCTTATGCTCGGTATGTTTGGATTGCACGATCGAGACAGGTTTGAGGTATATTGCTACTCATTCGGAACAGATGATAAAAGCAGGTTCAGGGAGAAGATAAAAAGGGAGAGTGACAGGTTTGTTGATATCCGCAGCTTTAGTGATATAAAGGCCGCGCAGCAGATATTTGATGATCATGTTGATATCCTTGTCGATCTTAACGGACATACCAGGGGTGGGCGTTTAGGGATATGTTCATTCAGGCCGGCGCCGATTCAAGTTGCGTATCTTGGTTTTCCAGGAACAACAGGCGCTGATTTTATTGATTATATTATAACCGATAAAATCGTAACCCCTGAAGAGCATGCTCCTTTTTATAGTGAAAAGTTTCTCTATTTGCCTCATTCATATCAGGTTAATGACAATACGCAGTTTGTAGCTGAAGAAAGTTTGACAAAAAAAGATTTCGGCCTGCCTGAAAAAGGTTTTATTTTCAGTTCTTTTAATCAGACCTATAAGATAGAGCCTTTAATTTTTAATACCTGGATGAAAATTCTTGCTGGAGTACCTGATAGCGTATTGTGGCTTTTTACAGGCGGTAAAGCTTCTGAAATAAATTTAAGGAAAGAAGCAAATACAAGTGGGATAAATCCAAACCGTCTGATTTTTGCTGAAAAATTTCCTAAAGAGAAGCACCTGGAGCGCCTTGGATTTGCGGATCTGGCATTGGATACGCGAATTGTAAATGGTCATACGACTACCAGCGATGCTTTGTGGGCTGGTGTCCCGGTAGTAGCGCTGATAGGGAGGCATTTTGCTTCCAGGGTATCGGCAAGCCTTTTAACAGCTGTTGGTTTGCCTGAGTTGATAGCTGATAACCTGAATGATTATGAAGCTTTGGCTGTGCAACTGGCAGAAGATTCAGTTAAGCTTAAAATAATCAGGGATAAACTGGATAGAAACCGTTATACCATACCTCTGTTCGACACCCAGCGTTTTGTAAATAATTTAGAAAAAGGATATGCTGCAATGTGGGATTTGTTTTTATCTGGCATAAATCCGCAGCACATCGAAGTGATTTAAAATAGTTCTGTATTGCCATCCGACAATGTGATGCATAGTTGGGGAAGTTATTTTGTGCCTGTTTCTATCCAAGTTTTGGGCTTGGCTCTAATTTCGACCAAACACTGAGCTATAATAAAATTTGAAAACCTCTGAAACTCGCTGCGCTCAAACAGCCAGAGGTTTTCAAATTTCACCATAGCTCAGTCCTGACATC
>JAGGWL010000244.1 GCA_021157555.1 Deltaproteobacteria bacterium
GAGCAAAAGCCACCGATACTTATATTAACAAGATTCATTTCATATTTTTTGCTGCTTTCCCCAAAAAAAATTTTTGCGCCGGCAGGTGTGATAATTCTAAAGCCACTTCTCCTCTGGAATCGTTCAATAAAACAAGGAAGCTTTATCCAGATTTTATCGTTGTGCAGATGAAACCCGGTTGTTTTAAAAGCATAATTTATTTTATCTTTTCCTTTAAATTCAAACAAAAAGCTGTCAGACTTACTATTTGACAATATGCTTTTTAAATCATCTGTTAAATCAATCAAGAAAAAAGAAAAATTATTTTTAAATTTTATTGCAGAAACAACTATTATATTTTCATAATCCTGATCCGGAGCTTGTATTTTAATATACGTATTTTGTTTTATCAACTGTTCAAAATAATTTAATACATCATTTCCTTTAATTAATTCCGCATTCATTTTGATTTATAATCCGTATTTCTCTATTTTTCTGTATACCGTTGTAATATTGACGCCAAGAATCCTGGCTGCCTCGGTTCGGTTACCACTGGTAATATTCAGCACATGCCCAATATGTTTTTTTTCCAGTTCGGCAAGAGTAAGTATTTTATTATTAATCTGCTTTAAAGGTTTTACATCAGATCCCAAACTGCCGACCGAGGAGAGTGTTAATGCATCACTTTTTTCAAGCAGTACGGCTCCTGCTATAATGTTTTCAAGTTCCCTTACATTTCCCGGAAACTTGTATCCAACAAGAGGTTCCGCCAGGTCTTCGGCAATTGAGCTGATCTCCTTGTTATTTTTTTCCGCATAAATTTTAAGAAAATATTGTGATAAAGGAATGATATCTTTTTTTCTATCACGTAAAGGAGGAATTTTTATATTATACATGTTGAGCCGGTAGAAAAGGTCTGCCCTAAAATTACCTTTTTTGATGTCTTCATTAATATCCCTGTTTGTTGCGGATAACATACGCACATTCACATTTCTTATTTTTGTGCTTCCCAAACGGTATAATTCCTGTTCCTCAATTACCCTGAGAAGCTTACTCTGCAGTGAAAAATCCAATTCGGCAATTTCATCCAGAAAGAGTGTTCCACCGTCAGCCTGCTCAAAAAATCCTTTTTTTTCAATTAAAGCATCGGTATAAGCGCCCTTGGAATGACCAAAAAATTCATCTTCAAAAAGGGCCTTACTAAAAGCAGCCATATTGACCGCCAGAAAAGGTGCCTTATTTCGATTGCTCAACCGGTGAAGTGCGCGCGCCACCATCTCTTTGCCGGTTCCGGATTCACCTGTAATCACAACGCTGTAATCCGTAGCGGCAACAGCTTCTACCTGACGGAAGACAAGAGCCATAGCCTCATCCTCAGCAATAATTTCTTTAAACGCTTTTGGGTTATTCAAATCCGAAAAAAGCTGTTTTCTCTCATAAAGAGACAAACCGAATTTAAGATTATATCTTTCCATAGCGCGATTAATTACTATTGCAAGCTGCTCTATATTTAAAGGCTTTACAAGATAATCATAAGCGCCCTTTCTCATCGCCTCAACAGTGGAAGAGGTATCATCTACGGCAGTAACTATTACACACGCAGTTTCCGGAAATTCCTTTTTTATTTGCTGAAGAGCCTCCATTCCGGAAATATGCGGCATCATCAGATCAAGCAGCACAACAGGAAAATGGTATTTCCTCATCAGGTCAGGAATAAGCCTGGAATCAGAAAGAATAGCCGGTTCAGGCATTCCCATACTGACCATGGAGGCCTTGATACTTAGAAGTAGTCCGGAGTCATCATCAACAACCAGTACTTGCAGGTCACTATCAGGTATTGATTCCATATTATATATATTCGCATTTAAAAATGTAAAAACAGGAAAAATTAGCAATTTTTATTTGTCAAAGATTAACCAAACAATCTACAGATTTAAGAAATTTTTGGATATTAAAAGGTTTGTAATGTATATTAGTAAAACCTAATTTAAATACTTCCTTGAGTTTAGGATGATCTTGATTTCCAGTTGTAATTATTACCTTCAGATCAGTAAGTGCGGGATCTTTTTTTATCGCACGACAGACTCCAAGTCCATCCATTTCAGGCATACAAATATCAAGTATAAGCAAAGCAGGACGATATGTTCCAAGCTTTATACAAGCTTCCAAACCATTATGAGCCTCATCCACGAAGTAAGAACTTTGATTTGTAAGGGCATCCCTTAACATATCCCTGATTTGAGAATCATCATCTACAATAAGAATTTTAGCGGCTTTTTTTTCTATTGTTGTCGGAAAGCAGATAGTAAAGAGAGTTCCTTCTCCCTGCTCGCTTTGAAAGGTTATCTCGCCTCCATGAGCATGTACGAAACTATGGGTTACTGAAAGTCCAAGGCCGGTGCCTCCTTTCAGTTGCTTGTCTGTAACAAAAGGATCAAAAATCTTGTCGTAAATGGATGGAGAAACGCCTTTTCCGTTATCAGATATTTTAATATAGATCCTGCCGTCCTTGTCCTGAACCCCTGTTGAGATATTTATTACCCCATGTTTATTCTCATGATCTATAGCCTGTATTGCATTTAAAAGTATATTCAGGACTGCCTGTTCAATATGTCCAGGATCCCCTTCTATTGATGGAAGGCTGGGGCATAGATTCTGTTTTACTTCAATCTGAAAATTACTGATACTTGAGTGAGCCATACGGATAGCATTAGTAACAGCATTATTAATCTGAACAGATTTTTTATCAACAATATAGGACTGCCTGGCAAATTTTTTCAGATCAGTGACAATATTCGCTACTCTGCTGGCTGCCATATTAACATCGGAGATCAATTGAATTAGATGGTTATCCAAAAAATCATATTTCAAGCCACCATATTTCCGATTGGGTTCTTTCTTCGCAATCTCCTTAAAAACAGGAAGAAAATCAACCCATATTTTTTTAAAAAGGGGCATGTTAAATACAATAAGGTTAATCGGATTATTAATCTCATGCGCCATCCCTGCTACCAAAGTACCCAGCGACTCCATTTTGCTCACCTGAAGGAGATCTTCTTTACTTTCCACATGCACCTCTTTTATGAATTTAAGCACTGCAACCTCACGGTTAAACTCCATATTTGGGTGTTAGGTATTAATACCTAAAAGCTAATCTCATTAAGTCCTCGTTTAGGAAAAAACTGAAAATACTTATTTTATCCTCGTTCCTTATAACATCTGCCATATTTTTGACAAACCGTCAATATCTCTACACAGAGATATATAGTTTTTTTCAAATTAACCCTGATTTTAATCATTTTTTTAAGAATGATTAAAAAATATATATTGGCTCAAGATATGCATAATTTTTTCAAATAAAGCAATAACCAAATCAAACACTCCTTTAAATAAAAAATGAATATACTTGTTATTGATGATAATCAGACAATTCTGCGTCAACATGAGCTGAATATAAACAAATGGGGGCATAAGGTATATACAGCTGCCAATGGATTAAAAGCGTACGAAATGCTTGAATCCACCCAGATAGATATTATAGTATGCGACTGGATGATGCCGGAAATGGACGGTCTTGAGCTTTGCAAAATAGTCCGCTCAAAAGATTTTAGTCAGTATATTTATTTCATCATTGTCAGTAGCAAGAATAATCACGAGGATATTATTCACGCTCTGAACACAGGAGCGGATGATTATATTGTCAAACCTGTATGTTACGATGAATTGCGATCCC
>JAGGWL010000369.1 GCA_021157555.1 Deltaproteobacteria bacterium
AGAGATCCAAGGATTACAAAGCTGGGTTATTTTCTGAGAAAGTATAAAATAGATGAATTACCTCAACTGATTAATATTTTGCTTGGTCATATGAGTTTTGTAGGACCCCGGCCTGAAATTCCTAAATATGTTAAACAATATACCCCGTATCAGAAACAAATATTAAAGGTTAAACCAGGCCTGACGAGTTATGCCTCTGTCAAATTCTCGGATGAGAACAAGATGATGGAAGGACAGCCGGATCATGAAAAATACTATATAGAAAAAATTATGCCTGAAAAAATTAATTTGGATATGAAATATGTTGAACATCATAATTTACTGATTGATTTTGGAATTATTTACAAGACTTTTTTGAAAATATTTATTCTTCACAGATAAAAATTTTTAACCGGGAGTTATTTACCCAAATTGCGCAATAGAGTTATTGTAAATGGCTCTATTGCGCATAAGCCGAAGGCTGCATTGGGTTGACCCTGACAAGAAAATCTTACATTCCATTTTGATGGAATGCTATGATTTTCTTCGTCAATTAAGCAATAGAATTTTTCTATTGCTTAATTTGGGTTTAGCATCCGGGGATGAAAGGTATTTCTTGTTATGAGTAAAAATTAATAAAACGGATATTTAAAAATGGGAGCTTTCAGAAATCAAATAAAAAATGCAAGTACATACCTGGCCCTGGCTGTTGCCTTTTTTATCCCTTTTGGAATTCGCCCGTTGATTTATATGATTGCTCTCTGGGCTTTTGCAGTAGTGATCCGGGGTAAATGGGTCAAAAACTGGCATGAAAACATGACCAATTCGGAAAAACGTAAATTTTTTCTGTTGTTTATAATCTTTTATTTGATTAATCTCATAAGTCTGATCTATAGCAGGGATCAGAAAGAAGGGTTTAAAGAAATACAGGTTAAATTTTCCATCCTTTTAATTCCGGTACTGTTTGCTGTATCGGAAAAATGGACTGAAAAAAAGGTAAAAAAACTGTTCTTGGCATTTGTTGCAGGAGTAATCATTGCTTCTTTTGTTTGTTATATAAATGCCATGCTTCATTCGCTACAATGGGCAGATGGAAAAATTATTTTTTCAGTACATCCCCCAAAAAGTCCATGGAATAGTTATTTCAGTTATTCTGATTTTTCTTTTATGTTGCATCCTTCTTATTTTGCAATGTATATATGTTTTGTACTGATGTTTCTTCTGGATACTTATTCTTCAAATAAGGTAAACATCATTTGTATCAATAAATATTTATCTTTTATATTGTTAATATTTTTATCTGCGACTTTGTTTCTTCTCTCTTCACGGGCGGGTATTCTTACATGGTTTGTTGTGTTATTTCTTTTTTCTTTGAGAAAATTCATTTACAGGAACGGGATAACAGACATTATTTATGTATTGTTTTCAATGTTACTAATAGCAGGCTTGTTTTTTTATGTGTTGATTAATGAAAACAGAATGAAGGTGATACGAAAGGAATTGGAGGCAGTGGGAAAGATTGATGATGAAAGTTATCCCGGGAGTGTGGCATTGCGCTTAATTCTTTGGCAGGATGCGTGGCAGGTAATAAAAAGCCAACCCTGGGTGGGTACCGGTACCGGAAGTACGGAAAAAAGTTTGTATACGGGGAAGTCCGGAGGAAAATATACCTGGCCCGAAAAAATGCAATTAAATGTTCACAACCAGTTTCTGGAAACCTGGCTGGAAAATGGGATTTTGGCCCTTCTGATACTATTGGCTATTATTTTTTATCCTTTTTATAAAAAAGAGATAAAATGGCGATACCTTTTGAAAATTTTGAGCGTTATTATTCTGATTAATTTTTCATTTGAGTCTATGCTTGTCCGAGTCAATGGTGTGGCTTTTTTTGCATTTTTTTATTGCCTGTTAATACTGGCAGTGCCTTCCGGCCGGGAAACAATTAAAAAATAAAAATAAACGGATGAAATAATATCGTCACTTGGCAATCTAACCGGCAATATAACGTTTGATTTTTTCTCTGGTTTCTAAAAATGCCAGGATAAGAGTCCCAAGTAATCCAAAGATCAAACCATATATCATAATATATTTTGACTTTGGATTTTCTTTTTTTGTAAGAGGGGTGAAATCTTCAATAATGGTTATTGGATCAGGATAAACAATTAGTTCTTTTTCCATTGCCAGTCTTTGTTTATGAAGGTTAATGATTTCTCCGTGATAAAGCCGGACTTGTTGTTCATTTAAAAATATGATTTGTCCGTTTTCCCCCGTAGGCTTCATGTCCTTCTGTTTCTGAAAATAATCATAATCTTCCAGACTGTCCAGTTTTACAATCTGGTTGTTGATTTTTGAGATCAATTCCTCTGTATGTTGTTTCCTTACCTGGTTTAATTTATTTATATAGGGATTTTGCGTAAAATAATTGGCAATGCCGATCCTTACAGAATCAAAGATTTGGTTGTTAAATATCTTTACGCGAATGTCCACACGGTTGTTTAATCTCCTTTGAGTGGTATCGCGTACATCAAACTTGTTTTTGTAATCTATATAATCCGGAATTCCGTCTTTATTTTTATCAATGAACCAATAAGCCTGAATATCTTTGATCTGATTAGAAATTGTATCATTGAGTTGTAAAAGTTTTGATAACTCGGAATAATTACGGTCTTTTATGAGATCATGTAATTTGTTAATGTAACTAATCATGTCAGATGATGTAATTGCATTGGTCTGAACAACCATTTCTGAAGCATAATACGGCCGGGATATTTTTGAAATACCATAACCAATGACTCCCCCTAAGATTAAAAACCCCGCAATGTATAATGATTTCCTAAAAAGAAATATAATAAATAATAAAACAGATCTGATAATCCGGTTAAATATTTTTTTTGTGGCACTACATGTTTTATGAAGTAATTCAAGTAAATCTATTTCATCCGATTTTTGTTCTATTGTTTTATCTTCCATGACCCAAACAAAGAAAAGTGAGTATAATGTTATTTTCTTTTCAAAAATAAAATAAAAAAACAAATCACAGCTATTATTAAAAATAATTTTTTATATTCAAATCAACAGATAAATAAAATGGGATGATCTTCAGCTTGTTTAAAAACATATTCAGATTATCGGGGCCTGGCTTTTCTAAGCTCCCTGGCCATTTGGTTGGCAAAGATAAATTTATTCAGCAGCTTATTGTCCGAAAAGAGAATTTCCTGCTTATCTCCTTCCCAGGCTTTAGTGCCGTTATGGATAAAGATGATTTTTTCTCCGATCCCCATGACCGAATTCATATCGTGGGTATTCACAATCGTGGTGGTCTGAAATTCTTCGGTAATCTCTTTGATAAGCTGGTCGATCAGGATGGATGTCTGTGGGTCGAGGCCTGAGTTGAGTTCGTCGCAGAAAAGATAGTCGGGGTTCAGGGCAATGGCTCGGGCGAGACTCACCCGTTTTTTCATTCCTCCGCTTATTTCCGAAGGATAAAGGTGATTGGCATTGACCACATTTACTTTTTCCAGGCAATAAT
>JAGGWL010000009.1 GCA_021157555.1 Deltaproteobacteria bacterium
AGGTAGAAACAGAGAAATTGATTGCGCGGGATTATCAGGATCGGAACAGGGATATCTTGTTTCCAGAATATACGACAAGCTCAAATCGCTGATTGTTATAGTGGTTCCTTCTCAAAAGTATGCAGAGAAGTTTGCTGAGGATCTGGATTTTTTCAGTAACGGCAAATTCCCTGTACTCTTTTTCCCGTCATACAATATTCTTCCTTTCACAGATGTTGCATATAATAATCAGATTGCCGCGTTGCGTATCAGCACTCTTTACAGCATGATCAATTACAATATCCCGCCGATTATAATTACAACTCCCGGAGCTTTACTTCAGAAGATTATTCCGAAAAATGAACTTGACGATTTCGCCGAGCTTGTTATGGAAGGAGAAGAATGTGACAGGGATCTTTTAATCAACAATTTGATTGCCGGAGGCTATACGCGCTCCGTGATTGTTGAAGAACCTGGAGATTTTTGTGTAAGGGGTGGAATTCTGGATGTATTCTCACCTGGTTATGATGATCCGGTCAGGATAGAATGGTTTGGAGATATAGTAGATTCCCTGAGATTTTTTTCCGCTGCAAGCCAGAGAAAACTTAATAGTACCACAGAGGCAGTATTGCTCCCTGCAGGAGAGGTGGTAATAAAAAAAGAAGCCCTGGCTGCAGTTGTCAGGCGCATAAAAGAGCAGGCCGCCCGCTTTAATATCCCTGCTGCTGTTTCCAGAGGTATTATTGATAAAATCAAGAACGAGGGCCTGTTTCAGGGCATTGAAAGTATGCTTCCGATGATTTACCCTGAACCAGACACTTTTTTTGATTATCTGCCCGGAACAGCTCTTTTCGTTTTGTCTGATCAAGATGAACTAAAAAAGAGTGCCGCAGCATTTTGGGAAATTGCGTCTAAAAATTATCTTGAAGCGCCTGCTGAAGACAAATTTTGCGCATCGCCTGAAACAATTTATCTGGAATGGAGCGAGGCCCGGGAACTCCTCCGAAAATATAATCCTGTTAATTTGAAAATACTGCCTGTATCAGAGTTCAGCCCTGATAATGGTGAGGATAATACTGCTTATTCGCAATGGGTTTTTGAAGTAGAAGATAACGCCTCAATGAGGGCGGAATTAAAAAAACACCAGGATGAAGATAATCTGCTTTTACCATTAGCAAAATGGATTCAGGATAATCAGGATGCCGGGAATGCTGCCATTATAGTTTGCAGTACAAAATCCCAGGCCAATCGGATAGTATCTCTACTCGGTCCATATGGCCTTGATCCCTCCATAATTGATAAACTGCCTGCTATAAAACAGATGCGCAGCTTTTTTTATATCTGTATCGGCAGCCTCTCATCAGGATTTATTTGGCCTTTCGAGACCCTTGCCATAATAACAGATGATGAAATTTTCGGGCCTAAGCGGCGCAGACGCAAAAGGGTAAAACCATCTATTAAAACAAAGCTGCTTGAGTTTGGCGATTTAAAAACCGACGATCTGGTAGTCCATATTGAACACGGAATTGGCAGATATAAAGATCTGGTTAAATTAAAACTGCCTGGAGCAACCAGTGATTTCCTGTTAATACTATTTAAAGATGATGATAAGCTCTACCTGCCAGTAGATAGAATGGGCATGATTGATAAATATATGGGCGTGGAGGGTATTAATCCTGTTCTTGACAAAATGGGCGGTAAATCCTGGGGAAATGTCAAAAAGAAAATTAAAAAGTCGGTCGCAAAAATGGCAGCCGAACTATTAAAACTTTATGCTAAACGGAGTGTGAGAGAAGGTCACGCTTTTTTAGGTGCAGATAGATCTTTCAGGGATTTCGAGGCAGGGTTTCCTTTTGAAGAGACAGACGATCAATTAAGCGCGATTGAAGATGTTTTGCATGATATGGAGCAGCCTTTGCCCATGGACAGGCTGGTATGCGGTGATGTGGGCTACGGAAAGACGGAAGTGGCTCTGCGTGCGTCTTTCAAGGCTGTATCTGGCGGCAAGCAGGTGGCTATTCTGGTGCCCACAACGGTTCTTGCTGAACAGCATTTTAATACATTTTCAGAACGTTTTAAGGATTACCCGGTTGAGATTGAATGTTTGAGCAGGTTCCGATCCAAAAAAAAACAGCGCGAAATTATTGAGTGGCTTAAATCCGGAAAACTGGATATTGTTATAGGTACTCACAGACTTGTTCAAAAGGATATTAGTTTTAAGGATCTTGGACTTTTTGTGCTTGATGAGGAACAGCGTTTTGGAGTAAAACATAAAGAAAGACTGAAAAAATTAAGAAGCACAGTCGATGTCCTGGCTTTAACAGCCACTCCCATCCCAAGAACCTTGCATATGTCGCTCATGGGAGTGCGAGATATAAGCATTATATCAACCCCTCCGGAAGATAGACAAAGCATTATTACATATGTTTGTAAATTTGATTTCAGGGTAATTGCCGATGCAGTCAAAAAGGAGTTAAAACGGGGCGGACAGATTTTTTTTATTCATAATAACATTCACAGCATCTGGGCTATGGCAAAAAAATTGCAGGAACTGATTCCGGAAGTGAGAATTGATGTCGCCCACGGCCGTCTTCCCGAAAATGATCTGGAAAAAGTAATGCTTCGTTTTATGAATAAAGAGATTGATATGCTGGTTTGCACAACCATTGTTGAATCCGGTTTGGACATACCTTCAGCCAATACCCTGCTTGTAAATCGGGCTGACAGATTCGGGCTTGCACAGATGTATCAATTAAGGGGCAGGGTAGGGCGTTCTGATGAACAGGCCTACGCCTATCTTTTTATACCGGATGAGACCATTCTTTCTGTAAGCGCCAAAAAACGTCTTAAGGTCTTGATGGAGCACAGCGGTCTTGGCTCCGGTTTTCAGATTGCCATGAACGATCTGAAGCTCAGGGGTGGCGGTACGATTCTTGGAGCTTCCCAGTCTGGGCATATTGCCGCGGTCGGTTACGACATGTTCCTTCAGCTTATGGAAAAATCGGTAGCAGAGTTAAAAGGGGAGCCCTTTGTTGAAGATCTTGATCCCGAGATTAATGTCCGTATGTCATGTTATATCCCTGAGTCTTATATATCAGATATTGATTTGAGACTGTCAATATATCGCAGGCTGACCAAGATGGACGATGTCGGGGATATTGCGGAGTTCCGGGACGATCTGAAAGACAGATTCGGCAGATTGCCTGATGAAGTAATTAATCTTTTGGTAAAGATGATTCTGAGAATTATGTCTATTAAGGCTGGTGTCAAGCGTCTTGATCTGGTTGATGAAAACCTTGTTCTTGAATTTTCGGAAGCTCATCAATCCAATCCTTTTGGTATCATTGATATGATTGATTCGGGAGGTAACAGATACAAGTTTACATCCGGTCATGCTTTTCATGCCAGACTCTTAAAGAATGATGACCAAAGCCCTGTTGTTCAGAGTAAAAACATCTTGAAAGAAATTGCTCAACGTGTTAACGGCTGAACGGTTTTTATAAAAACTGGGAGTACGATAGTGAAACTTTTTTGTATAGCAATGTTTTTGATAATTTTTATATCTATATCAGGGTGCTTTAGCTCTGATGATGCTTTGCAGGCGGAATCTCCTGATGAGTATTTGATACAGGTTAATGACAGAGTTGTTACTGTACGCGACTTTAAGCATAATTTTGAAATTGTTGAATCTTTGTATCCCTATAATTCATTGCAGGATACGGATTTTATAAAAAATACCATGGCAAATTTTTTAAATCAGCTTGTAGATGAGATGGTTCTGGCTGAAAGGGCTGAAGAACTAAATATTAATATTACTGATGATGATCTGGAAAAGGTTGTTTCTGATATAAAAAAGGACTATCCTGATAATCAATTTGAAAAAATTCTTTTTGAGAATGCTATTGCATATAAATTTTGGGAAAATAGCGTTAAGGTCCGTTTGCTTATGGAAAAGGTAATTGAAAAAGATCTTGGAGAGAAGGTTGCCATACTGCCTGAAGATATAACAAAATATTATAAAAAATATTTTAAGGCAAAGAATGCAGAGGCAGATTTAAAAAAGAATGAGTTGATTTCGGAGAGTGATGATATAAACAAAACAATAGTAAAACATTTACGCAGAAAAAAAATGGAAGATGAACATAACTCCTGGATTGGCGATTTAAAAAAAAAATATAATATTAAAGTGAATATGCTGAAGTGGGATAAAATAATAGAAGGCTGATTTAATTCAAGATGAAAATATACTTTTACTCAATTTTTATTTATATACTTTTTTCCGTATTAACACTCTTTTCAGGCAGAGGAAATCTGAATAGCGCTGAACTGGTTGATAGAATTGTCGTAGTTGTGAATGACAAGATAATAGCTCTTTCCGAGTTGAATGATTTATTGAAACCTTATCAAAACAAAATAGATGCAATGGGTCAGAATTCTGCAAAAGAAGGTCAGGTTTTGTATACTCTTCGGGAAAAGATGCTTAATCAGCTCATAAATGATAAACTGACTGATGAAGAAGTAGCCCGTTATGAAATGAAAGTGACTGAAGAAGAGATTGATAATGCTATAGAACGTATTAAATCGGCTAATTATCATACGGATGAAGATTTCAGGGAAATATTGGCCTCAGAAGGCTTGACAGTAGAGGAGTATCGTAATGATCTTAAAGGACAGATACTCAGATCAAGAGTAGTTGATTATGAAGTACGTTCCAAGGTTGTTATAACCAAAGAAGATATACTATTATATTATGAAGCCAACCCGGAAAAATATACCGGTAAAAAGAGATACCATCTCCGCAATATTCTAATGCGCCCTTCTTCTTTTGCAGACAAAGAAACCAGGCAAGAGCTTTTGGGGAAGATGGAAGATATTCTGTTACAACTAAAAAAAGGGGAGTCTTTTTCAGATTTGGCACGCCTTTACAGTCAATCACAATTTGCTGAAGAAGGTGGTGATATCGGTTTTTTTAATTTTGACGATTTTTCACCCAAAATAAACGATGCTTTAAAAGGGTTAAAGGCGGGTGAGAGCACAGTAGTGCTCAATACCGAGCAGGGATTTCAGATTTTTTACATTGAAGCTATTGAAGATGCTCCTGGTAAATCCCTTGAGGAAGTATCTGAGGAAATAAAAAAAAAGCTTTATACTGAAAAAGTAAATAAAAGATTTAAGGTATGGGTTGAGGGTATGCGCGCCAAGTCACATATTAAAATAATACAATAGGGTGTTATGAATATTGATAAAGAAAATCTTTCCTTTGGCAGGCTTCTTAAGTCGTTAAGACGTGATAAAAATATGACTCTGGATGATGTTTTTGAAATAACCAGGGTATCAAAAACTATTCTTGAGCTTATTGAAAAGGAAGATCATGAGAGATTGCCGGCAGCGGTGCTTGTAAAAAATTTTTTACGAACCTATGCAGATGCTGTTGGTGCAGATAGAGATGAAGTTGTTAAACTATATCTTCTCAGCAATCAAAATGCCAGCCGGAATTTAAGGCTTGAAGCATCTATTGACAAACCATATACAAGATTATGGCCCAGATTTTTACTGGCTGTTTCAGCTTTGGCAGTGATTATTTGTTTGTCAATTTTTATGATGGAAAAAGAGGCTGAAGAACCGCTTGCGGCCATAGAACCACAGATAGAGTCTGTGGAACCGCTTGCAATTGAGGAGGAATCCCTGGATAACTCTTTTAATGAACAGCGCTTGAATGAACAACCTCTGAATGAGCAACTTCCGGTAGTGCAGGAAAAATTGTCTGAAGCGGAGGAAGTGCCTGTGAAAAAAGTACTTGTGAAAAAAGTACCTGTGGAGGTTGTCCCTGAAGAATTACTTCTGAGAATTGAAGCTATTGAAGAAACATGGCTTAAAGTGATTATCGACAGTGATGATGCAATGGAATATACTGTTAAACCGGGAGATACTCTGAAACTTGAAGCATCTTCAGGTTATAATATCCTTATTGGCAATGCTGCAGGAGTCAAGCTCTTTTTAAACGATAAATCAATCAAAGTACCTGGCCGATCCGGCCAGGTTGTGACTATACAGCTTCCCTAATATAGGGCATAATATGAAAAATGACAGAAACAGCATATTACTAAAAAGCGTCAAAAGACTGCTTAGACGTGATGCTATAGTTCATCTATGCAAGATAGTAAATAAAACACATGGCGCAGATCTCTCCGAGCTCTTTCGTTCACTCTCTATTCCTCAACAGCATATTGTTTTTAATTTAATTGAGGATATAGAACAAAAAGGAATTCTTTTAAGTCAGCTTGATGAAAATGATTTTCTCGCTCTAAGTGAAGATCTGGAGATTGATAGTTTTGTTGAAGTCCTGGAATGCATGCCATCGGATGATGCTGCCGATCTGATAGGACGGCTCCCCGACGAACAGGCCGAAACACTTCTTGAAAAAATGAAAAACGAGGAGTCTAAAGAGGTTGAAGAACTCCTGAATTACGAAGATGATACTGCTGGCGGTATCATGGTTACCGATTTCATTGCTTTAAAGGAGGATACAACAGCAAAAGAGGCAATCAGATCATTGCAAAAGGAACATATGGATGTTGAGATGCCTTTTTATCTCTATGCTGTGGATGAATACGGGAATCTTATGGGTGTCTGTTCCTTGAGGCAGCTTGTTGTTGTTCCTCCTGAAACTCCGTTA
>JAGGWL010000289.1 GCA_021157555.1 Deltaproteobacteria bacterium
AGCTATAATAAAATTTGAAAACCTCTGAAACTCGCTGCGCTCAAACAGCCAGAGGTTTTCAAATTTCACCATAGCTCAGTCCTGACATCTAATGGTCGGCGTTATAACCAAGCCCTACTTAGGAATGAAAACGAAAATAAATACCGCTAAAAAAATATTGACATTATTATTATTTTAGCGTAAACGATTCACAAGTTGAGGTTTTTAAAAGAGATTCAAGTTGCGGGCATAGCTCAGATGGTAGAGTACAAGCTTCCCAAGCTTGATGCCGCGAGTTCGAATCTCGCTGCCCGCTCCATTGAGAATCAACCTTTTCCTGTATAAAGGTCTTTTTTTCAGGTAGAACTTTTTTTCTTTGCTTCTATAGACAGTACTTATTGGGTTGAGGATTAAATTTTTTATGAATAGTTGCATGACTGGATAACAGTTTCGATCAAGTTTAAATGATCTACTTGCAATAAAAAGGGAAACGGGCAAAAGCCCGTTTTTTGTTTTTAAGGGACGGGGACGAAATAACTTCCACAAGCAGGCGCACAGATTTAGGTCAGGTTTGTTCGATTTACCCGATCTTAAACAGGTACAAAAGTTGAAGGAATAGCAAGCTATTTCAAAATTTTTGTACTTTTAAATCGGGCAAAGATGGAAGGGTTCTTAAATGGAGAACAGAGATGCTGATATCAGATATGAAACGTGTTATAGATCAAGTAAGCCGTGAAAAAGGGATTGAACGTATAACCCTTATACGGGCGCTTGAAGATGCCCTTAAATCTGCTGCAAAAAAAAAATTCGGGGATAACGTCGACATTGAAGTACAGTATAATGAAGAAGCCGGCGAAATTGAGGTATTCCAGTTTAAGGAAGTCGTGGAAGAGATAACCGATCCTGGCACACAGCTTACATATGAAGAGGGACAAGAGCTTGATCCTGAATGTGAAATAGGAGATAGTCTGGGCTCAAAGATGGATACAACAACTTTTGGCCGAATCGCTGCGCAATCTGCAAAACAGGTTATAATCCAAAAAATGAAAGATGCGGAAAAGGATGCTGTTTATGCCAGCTTCATAGGACGAAAGGGAGAAATAACAAACGGAATTGTTCAGCGTTTTGAACGGGGTAACATTATTGTAAATTTAGGTAATGCCGAAAGTCTTCTTTCCAATCGTGAACAGATTCCAGGAGAAACATATAAGCGCGGCGACCGTATCAGAGCTTGCATAATTGATGTTCTCCATAACACACGCGGCCCACAGATTATATTATCAAGAACTAACACGAATTTTCTTGTCAATCTTTTCAAAACAGAAGTTCCGGAAATCAGTGAGGGAATTGTTGATATTATGGGCGCAGTACGCGAACCAGGGGTTAGAGCAAAAATTGCTGTCTCGTCTAATGATTCCGATATAGATCCTATTGGTGCCTGTGTGGGCATGAGAGGAAGCCGTGTACAAAATGTAGTGCAGGAACTAAAAGGGGAAAAAATTGATATTATTAACTGGTATGCGGATCCTGCAAAGTTTGTATGCAATGCTTTGGCTCCTGCCGAAATAATAAGGGTAATTATTGATGAGGAGAGTCGGTCAATGGAAGTGATAGTCCCTGACGAGTCCCTTTCACTTGCTATAGGCAGGGGTGGACAAAACGTGCGCCTCGCTTCTAAACTTACAGGCTGGCGACTTGATGTTCAAAATGATACAAAATACAGCAAAACATTAAAAGATGGTTATGAATCTCTTGTAAAATTGCCTGAAATAGGTATAAGCCTTGCTGATGCATTGTATGAAAAAGGTTTTTTTTCACCATTGGAACTTAGTACTGCTTTAGTTCAAGAATTATTACAGATTAGGGAAATGACAGAGGAAAAAGCTGCAAGGCTTATCGAAATTGCAAAAAAATTTTTAGAAGATTCCGGCATAGATGATGAAAATGCGGAGAATAACGCTTTCAAAGAAGGTACGGAATAAATTTGAAAGCAGGAGGATGAATGGCTAAAATCAGAGTCTATGAACTTGCCAAAGATCTTGACATGACAAATAAAGATCTGCTTAACAAGATTAAATCTTTGGATATTTCAGTAAAAAGTCACATGGCTTCGCTTGATGATGACGTGGTGGCTATTATTAAAGCGAATATTCATGGCAAAAAACAGTCCAAAGTAGAGGTCACCCGAGTCAGGCCGACCGTTATCAGAAGGCGCAGGAAACCAACTACTAAAAAACCTGTTGAGAAACCTTCTGAATCTGAAACTCTTCCTGAGTCTGAACAGATTATATCTGCTGAAGAAGAGGAAGAAACAGAGCATATGGAACCTGAAACAAAGATAGAACAAGAAGTAGAAGTAGAACAAAAGACAGAAGAAGTAGAAAGCCTGGAGGCAGAGCTGCCTAAAGAGAAAAAAACTGTCGAGCCCGTTGCCACAAAAAAATCCTTAATTTCAGATTCATTAAAAAAGAAACCTGCAAAAACAGTAAAATCGAATGACAAAAAAATTAAAAAAGCAGTAAAAAAAATAAAAGCAGAAAGAAAAGATACCCCTGCTAAAATTATAAAGCTTCCCGATCTTCCTTTGCAAAAAGCTCCTGAAAAAATAAAAACCAGAGTAGAGAAACCAAAAACTGATACCCAAAAGTCCATTCAGACTGCTAAACAGGAAGAAATACGAAAAAAAGAAAAAAAGAAAGGCAAAAAAAAACAGGAACAAGTCGTAGCACAGGAAAAAGTCGTAAAGGATTCTACTCAGAAAGAGAAGCATTGGAGCAAAAAGAAAATCTCTTTCAGGCGTAAAGAAGTTGTTGAAGGAAAGGCTCTTTATGCAGGTAAAAAGCATGCCAGAAAAGGCAAAAAATTGTATCAGGGGAAAAAGGCTGCACAGGGGCTTAAAACCAACATAACAACACCTAAAGCTATCAAACGGAAAATCAAAATTGATGAAGCAATTACCCTGTCCGATCTTGCAAAAAGAATGGGTATTAAAGCCAATGAGATGATAGCAAAATTGATGACTTTAGGCATAATGGTAACTGTAAACCAGACTATAGACTTCGATACAGCAGCCCTGGTTGCCTCAGAATTTGATTACGAACTGGAAAAAGCATCTTTTGAAGAAGAGACCGTTTTGCGGACAAAGGAAGATAAGACCGAAAATACAGTTCCCCGGCCGCCTGTTGTTACTATTATGGGGCATGTTGACCACGGCAAAACATCGCTGCTTGATGTTATTCGCCAAACCAGAGTTACGGATATCGAAGCAGGAGGCATAACCCAGCACATAGGGGCATATCATGTTAAAACTGATAAAGGCCAAATTGTATTTCTGGATACCCCGGGGCATGAGGCTTTTACTGCAATGCGTTCTCGCGGAGCGAGCATTACAGACATCGTAATTCTTGTTGTTGCTGCGGATGACGGTGTTATGCCGCAAACCATTGAAGCTATCAATCATTCCAAAGCTGCAAACGTTCCTATTATTGTAGCAATTAATAAAATTGACAAACCTGATGCAGACCCGGCCCGAGTTCAGCGCGAACTGGCCGAATCCGGTCTTGTCCCTGAAGACTGGGGAGGAGATACGATTTTTGTAAAGGTATCGGCAAAACAAAAGCTGGGAATTGAGAATCTGCTTGAGATGGTGCTTCTCCAGGCTGAATTTCTGGAACTAAGAGCAAATCCGGAAAAGCTCGCTGAAGGGCATGTTGTAGAAGCAAGGATGGATTCAGGAAGGGGCTCAGTTGCCACTATACTGGTACACCAAGGCACCCTTAAAACAGGCGACCCTGTTGTATGCGGTATCCATTACGGTAAGGTGAGGGCAATGTTAAATGACAGGGGAACAGTTGAAAAAACAGCAGGCCCTTCAATCCCCGTGGAGATTACAGGACTATCCGGTGTACCACATGCGGGGGATGAACTGATAGCACTTTTGGATGAAAAAGATGCGAAGCAGGTCAGTCTTCACAGAATTCAAAAACAGCGCGCAAAAGAACTTGCCAAAAACGGTAAAATAAGCCTTGAAAAGCTTTACGAAAAACTGCAGGAAGGAAAAGTCAGTAAGCTTAACCTGATAATTAAGGGAGACGTAGAGGGCTCTATTGAGGCTATTGAGGATTCGCTGACAAAACTTTCAAATGAAGAAGTAAAAATAAATATTATACATTCCGCAACAGGGGCAGTAGTTGAATCGGATATATCCCTGGCCGCTGTTTCAGACGCAATAATCATTGGCTTTAATGTTCGTCCAAATATGAAAATTGAGTCCCTGGCCGAAAAAGAGCACGTTGACATGCGATTTTACAATATCATTTATAATATCATAAAGGATATTAAGGGTGCAATCTCAGGGATGATGGCTTCCACTTTTAAAGAGCATATTCATGGGAGAGCGGAAATTCGCGAAGTTTACCATATTCCTAAAGCCGGCGCTATCGCAGGCTGCTATGTTACTGATGGAAAAATAGAACGAGGGCATCTTGTTCGTCTTTTAAGGGACGGAATCATTATTTATGATGGAAAACTTGCATCTCTGAGACGTTTCAAGGATGATGTAAAAGAAGTAGGCAACGGTTATGAATGCGGGATCGGAATTGAAAACTATAATGATATCAAAACTGGTGATACCATAGAATGCTATCATCTTGAAGAAATCAAGGCGCAACTTGAATAAATGATTGCAGGCACAGGGAAAATTATATTCAGGCTGCATGATTGCCGCAGTCTGAAGTCCAAAAGAAAAATAGTTAAATCAATCATCAACAGGATCTCCAACTCTTTTAATATATCAGTTGCAGAAGTAGGATCAAACGATATTCACCAACGAGCTGAAATAGGTTTTGCATTAATAGGAAACGACAAAAGGTTGATTAATTCTAAAATTGACAAGGTTTTTAATTTTGTTGAAGAATTGAATACGGCCGAAATCGTCGATTCTGAAATGGAGATTATAAGCTTATGAAACCATTTTCACGTTCAGACAGAGTAAGCGGGCATATACAAAAAATTTTGTCTGATATCCTGCAAAAAGATACTAACGATCCACGCCTTAAAATGGCCACAATTACGGGTGTGAAGGTTGCCAGGGACTTGAAAACAGCCCGGATATATTTCAGCATATCCGGAGGAAAGCAAAATATAAAAAATGCAGTTAATGGCTTTGAAAGTGCTAAAGGATATCTAAAACGTACTCTGGCAGAAAAGCTGGGGCTGCGTTACATGCCTGATATTAAATTTTTTTATGATGAAACATTCGATTATGGTTCGCACATAGACAAACTTCTTAAGCAGATCAACACTGAAAATGGATCGGATAATACAATATCTTGAAAGTAGTAAAAATATTCTGCTGGCATCCCATGTCCATCCGGACGGAGATGCCATAGGGTCATTGCTGGCTTTGGGGCTCTCTCTTTCAAAATTGGGTAAATTTACCACATTATACAATGAAAGTTCTGTTGATTCTTATCATTTTCTACCTTATATCAAACGTATTGTAGACCATTGGGATGAATCTGTCAATTATGACACAGCTATAATACTTGATTGCGGAAATATGGAACGAACCGGCGAAGCTGCCTCTAAAATAGCCCGAATACCAGTTGTTATCAATATTGATCATCATTTAACCAATACTGGTTTTGGTGATTTAAAAATAGTAGATTCTTCAGCATCTTCAAGCTCTGAAATTGTTTACAGATTAATAAAAAAAATGGGTATTCCCATTGATAAAGCAGTTGCCACAGCCATTTATACAGGAATATTTACAGATACAGGTTCATTCAGGTTTTCAAATACCAACCAGGCAGCTTTTGGAATCTGTGAAGAACTGGTCTCTATCGGAGTGGTACCCCACCAAATAGCATATCATATTTACGGGACACACTCTTTAGGCCATTTGAAGCTGCTTAATCTATCACTTGATTCTCTGGAAATATCACAAAATGGATTACTATCCATGATGATAGTAACTTCTGACATGTTTGATAAAACAGGGTCCGATTCAAATGACAGTGGTGAGCTTATAAATTTTGCAAAATCAATAAACGGTATAAAGGTTGCCGTTCTTATTCAGGAACTGCAGAATACAGGTGAAAATTCGAAAAGCTCCAGCCAGTTTCATATTAGCTTACGTTCAAACGGAGGTGTTGATGTAGCTGATATTGCAAGCTCTTTTGGAGGGGGCGGACATTTTGCGGCAGCAGGGTTTGATGTCGAATCGACATTAACAGATTTAAAAGATTATTTTTATAAGCTGGCTAAAAGCCTCTAAAATCAGTTTCAAAAAATTAAATATGCCGCATCAATCAAATGGAATAATACTTATTGACAAACCAGCAGGGATTTCATCGGCAAAAGTTGTTGCAATTGTCAAAAAAGCTTTAAAAGTCAGGAAAGCAGGTCATACAGGTACGCTTGATCCTTTTGCAACCGGTCTTCTGATATGCTGCCTTAATAATGCAACCAAAATAGCCGATTTCTTGATAAAGGACAAAAAAGGATACGAAGCTGTTCTTCATCTTGGAATTGAAACGGATACAGAGGATATAACAGGTAAAATAATTGCAACTTGCGATAAAATTGATTTTAGCGATAAGGAAATAAATTCTGTATTTAAAAATTTTAAAGGCAAAATAGAACAAATACCACCTGCATATTCCGCATTAAAACATAAGGGCGTTCCGCTGTACAAGCTGGCCAGACAAGGAACTCCTGTTAAAAAACCGGCCAGAACTATTATCATTTCCGATATCAGCATACTCAATATCAATCTACCTGAAATCCACTTTAAGGTTTGGTGTTCAGCGGGCACATATATCAGAACTCTTGCATCGGATATAGGAAAAAAGCTTGGTTGCGGAGGACATTTAAAAAGTCTGAGAAGAATGCAAATTGGCAGGTTCTCCGTTAATGACTCCATAAAACTGGATAAGATTGAAAAGCTCTCTTTAACAAAACAAAATGACGATATATTGTTGGATAAAATAATCAGCATGACTGACGCACTGCCGGACATACCTGCTTTTTTTGCAGATGAAATGCAAACAAAAAGGATTAAAAATGGCTGCATACTGACCGGTCATGATTTCCATTATGACGATAATGCTTTTGGGAATGGTAATGCAAAAATCCTTGACAACCAAAATAATATTATTGCAATAGTAAAATATAATAACAAGGATAATATATATAAATATAATGCAGTTTTTAATTAGGAACGGGGGCTTTTTGATATTTCAGGGTGTCCCGCCTTATGTCGGTAGCCGGAACGAGTACGCCCTGAAAAGTTATTTTTTACCGAGCCATAAGATACCTTGTATTATATTTTATAAAAAGATATATTAAAAAAAATGAATATAAAAAATTTTATTCAGGAAAGGGGCAATTATTTCGCCTCCTTCCTTAAGGTGGTTAACAGGAGGAAAAAAGAGAATGGCAATCTCAGTTGCAAACAAAAAAGATTTGATAGAGCAGTATAAGCTGCATGATACAGATACCGGCTCCCCTGAAGTTCAGATAGGGCTTCTTACATACAGAATAGCCTATCTGACAGAACATTTGAAAATTCATAAAAGTGACCATCATTCAAGAAGAGGATTGCTGATGCTGGTCGGAAAACGACGCAGATTGTTACGCTACGTAAAAAATAATGATGTAAAACGTTACAGAACAATTATTCAAACTCTTGGTTTAAGAAGATAGTCTTCTTACTCTTGAAGCTGCGGGATAGACCATCACATAAATAATTTCACTGCGTTATCGGTCGTCGGAGTATTATAATACGCCTTCCTCCCTCTGGCCTTGTGAAATTTATTATCTAACGGTCTATAG
>JAGGWL010000145.1 GCA_021157555.1 Deltaproteobacteria bacterium
CGAAAAATGTCGCAAAAAGCAGGTGGAAATTGCTGGGCGGAGAGCGAGCCTGGCAAGGGGAGTATTTTTCATGTAACCGGTTGGTTTGAAATGGCTGCTAAAGAAGTGCTTTCTAAAAAAATAGATGGGAGCTTAAGGCAAAATGTGATCACTAATAACCTGGAATCAATAAAAATACTTATAGCAGAAGACAATCCTGTCAATCAGTTGCTGGCTAAAAAGCTCTTGGGAAAAATGGGGTATCAGGTTGATGTGGCTGATAATGGTAAAATTGCAGTTGATAAGTATGCAAATGTTCTTGAAAGTAACGACCGGATTTATGATATCATTTTTATGGATATGCAAATGCCTGAGATGGATGGGGTTCAGGCAACCAAAATAATCCGGGAAAAAGAAAAAAAGTTAACCGCTGAAAACAACAATCTACACATACCGATAATTGCCATGACAGCTAATGTGCTAAAAGAGCATCGTAATATGTGTTTTGAAGCTGGAATGGATGATTTTGTTGCAAAACCTATTGGTAAGGAACTCGTAAATAATATCATTCAAAAATGGGTTGGACAGGGTTAGAGAGGAAAGTTGTTTTGTTCCCGTTCTTAGGGAACTTCCAAAAAAATACTCATCCTGCTTGTCCTTTTGCCTGTATTCTATGCTGCGATAACAGGCACATAACGCTCACCATGAACCTGCCATCACGCCTTGAAGACGAACAAAATTTATGCACGATATGAGTAGATTATTTTCTTCCAGTTCCCTAAAAGATTTACAAAACAAAAATTTTTATGCTATAATTTTTTAAAAGAAACTTTTAGAATGCATATTTTGAAAAATATGTTTAGATATTAATAGTATAAGGATAATTTTATGTCATTTTCGATCAAAAAAGAATTAGAAACTACGGATATTAAAAATTTTTTACCACAGGAATTAACACCTAAACTGCTGTCTTATATCGGTGTGAAAGTAAACGATTTTCTGGATCAGGTTACTTTTTCGGATTCATCCTCCGAAAATGCTTCAACCATTACATTCGATCCTGACATTCTGGATATTGTAACAACAATATATGTCAGCCAGAATGGGGATCACGATATTGATGTCAGTAATATCAGCAATTTTATGAAATTCCAGAAAAAAATATCGCAAGGTGCCATAAATTATTGCCTTGCTGTATACAGAGAAACACTTGGGCGTGATTCGGGGATTGACTATGAAAACCCCAAAATAGAGAACATTCTTACCAAAAAACCTGAAACATATGATTGCAAAAAACTGTTTGAGCATCATAAAAACAATAAATGCAATAATTGTTCAAGCGGTAACAGGATTTGCTAAAAAATAGTTTAGGAACGGGGACGAAATAACTTATTTTGTCCCCGTTCACGGTTACAGGCCGTGATATACGGCACGGTCGAGGAACGTGCCCTACCCTTCTGCCTCCTTCCCGAACTGGCCAAAACATAACACAAACAAAGTTTATAGTTTTTTAAAAAATTATTTTGTCTCCGTTCCTTAACTGTGAACCAATAAACGTGAACGGTTAAATTATCTCTTAATAACCGGCTGTTTGGGTTTCAAAAAATTTCCTTTCCGGATTTCCGTGCCGGCAACAAGAACAGCTTGAGAAGTGTCGGGACTTACTTTGGTAATCTGTATCATTCCTACCTTATTACCAATTATGATAAATTTGCTGTCATGATATCCTTTAATGGTTTTTGTGTCATAAACTTCAAGTAAATTACCGGGTTTAAGCCCTGTATTTCGTCCGGATGATATTATTATGTTTTCTTTATCTGTTGATTTTAAAAAACCCGTCCAGTGTTGAGCTGTTAATACATCGCTGAATTTATCGGCAGCTTCTGTTGTAATTTTTTTTAACAGTTTTGATAGAACAACCTGATCGACTTTTTTTTCAGCCGCAAATATTTTGGAAGCCGCTTCATCAATATCAGTTTTACGCATAAAGCTTTCATCAAAGATCTTTGCCCCGGACTCTGTATCATAAACTTCAACCATCACTCTCACTATCATAACATCATGATTATCCCGGAACCACAATATCCCACTTGTTTCTTTTTCTGTAAATATATCAGATATAGTTGCCATGACTATTGCATTAAGGCCAAGATCTCTGCTTGTTTTTAATAGATTGATATTATCAAATGGGTCATCCGTCGCCATTATAGATTGAATGTTGTTTATTGATGGATAATTATTGGGATAATCATTTTTGCTCAATTTTAAAAAAGTTATCCCTTTACATTCTTCAGTAGAAAATCTTGCAAGATAATTATTTAAAACCAGATTATAATCATTACCACCGAATGACTTTTTCTGATCAACAAATATAATCCCGATTTTAGTCATTAAGTTTCCTGCAGCAACCTCCTCAGCAACCAAAATTGGTTCTTCAGGTATCTCTATAGTCGCCAACTTTTTTTCTTCATCAGGAAGAGTTAAAGCGGCTAACTGGATAGAATTATTATTCTCATTCGCCAAATCTTCAACTTCAAGATCATTCTTTTCCTCTGTCAATTGAAGCGTTTGTTTGCATTCAAGCTCATTGTGCTCATTTTTTACAATGGGAGCAGATACTTCCTGAATGACTGGCTTTTCCGGAACTTGATCCTGCACCACTTCGGCAATGACCGCCTGTGGTGTCTCCATTTCACTTTTCGTTTTAACTTCAGAATTCTTTTTGATAGAAATCATGTCTGAATCAGCTTTATCGCTTTTCAATATATTAAATTCAGATGATTTTTTATTGGCAAAGAATATGGCTCTTACACGGTTAACAGGATCGCCGGCAACCTTGACATTCCCTAAAGATCTGTGAAAAGTTATCCTGTCACCTGTGATAGAATTTTTGTTACTGGTAATACTTGCATTTTTACCGGTCAATACAAGCACTCCGGTTTTAATCATATATTCCGCCTTTTCGGAATTTGCAATTCGTCCCTCAGACACAATTGTAACAGCCCCTTCTGCTATGATCTTTTTTATTGATCTCTCATTTTCTGCAGAAGCCTTGTTGTTTTCGGATGTCTTATCATAGTAAATTTGCAACCTGTCGGAGTCGATAGTCATGTCCTTGTGAATAGCCGTTACATCTCCAATAAATTCAGCATAATTTTCTTCATTATTGACATTAAGAGTATCAGCGGTCACCTGGATCTTGTCTGTTCCGGCTCTATCATCAGTAGCTGCAGATATAATTTCAACACAAGAAAAATTTATAATACAAATAAAAAATAGAGAAAAAACAAATTTATAAAACAGGTCTTTGTAAAAAAACATAGCCACAAAATCCTCCTGAAAATTTATATAACCCTCATGCCCTGACGGGCACAACAAAACCGGATTGATTGTGTGTACAATTTGATCGTAGAGACAAGGCATGCCTTGTCTCTACCACTTTAGGCACTTTCATATAAAA
>JAGGWL010000178.1 GCA_021157555.1 Deltaproteobacteria bacterium
TCGATACATTTCAGGATAACCACGCTTGAACTCCAGGGCAATATCTTTCCCCATCGCCCCCACTACATTTACAGTATTAACCAGCGTCTGCGCCGGTGATGCCCATATACTGCTTGATAAATATGTCAACATGGGATTTCTCCGATTTGTCCTGTTCTTGTTATATTAACCCTATAACATCTCTTAGAAATTTTTAATAAGTATGCTGTCACCCGATTCACTCCTGTCAATTATTGAAAGATCACGTTTGCCGTGAATAATGGCAAGGATCACAATTCCATCTGGTAGTATTTCATAAATGAGCCGATAGGAATATATGAACAATTCTCTCACATTCGAATCGTCTGTTTCTGGTACGATCCTGCCTGTTTCAGGAAAGTCTTTGAGGCTCTCAGACCTTGCAACAATATTCTGCACAACATTTTTTGCATAATATTGAGAGTCCCTGGCAATGTAGTCATAAATTTGCTTCAGATCCTTTTTGGCAGGGGCAGACCATCTTACCATGATTCAATTTCCCTTTGTAATTCCTCAGCAGGCACGGTATCGCCCTGTCTAACAGCTTCCCGGCCTTTTCTGACTTTGTCGATTACATAAAGCCTGTACATGATATCATCAATTTCTGAAGTATCAGGCATTTTGGAAATAACATTGATGGCTTCCTTTTTTAATGCTTCCATTTGTGCTGTTCTCCTTTCTTTTTTTGCGAGGATGGATAAAGAAGTTTGCTGCCTGCTCATTATTTTACACCCATTCGATATCTGATGTCGTAGTTAATAGCAAAATCTAATTCTATGTTCTGCTAAAAGCAGCATGGATGTTGCGTCCTATTCATTACTTTTCCCAGTTCTCGAACGCCTTATTTTTCTTTGCATAAGGAGCATCCACTGAGCACCCATTACAACATGCCAACATTCGCGTAACGTTAGGCTGGACAGTGTAAAAAGGAGGATTTTTACACCGAAATACCATTCATTATGCACTTGAGTTGGCCATTGCTTGTCAAATACAGACAAACCAGCAATTCCCCAAAAAACCAAAGTAACCAAAATTGATAGAATAGCTGTTTGATAGACAAAAACATATTCCTCAAACCCGCCTTCATGAAAATCTGCCATCTCATCTATTTCACTGGTTTGCATAAGGGCTTGCGCATTTCCAGCCCATGCGAAGGATAGTCCCACAAAAATACCGGCTAAAGGTAAAAGCACAGCATTGGCAGCCGTTTGTAAATCAACTTCAACCAATAATGTCATGACAAATCCAATACTCAAATGCAGCAAAATCCATGCATTAAGTATTCTTCTGAAACCCGCCTTGCCCCCGCTTCCTTTTAAAAACCAATACCAATAGCCTATGAATTTAGTATCCATTATTCTGTACCGACCGTTCCTCTCACTCTCTTATAATTTTCCCTGATGATCTGTAATATCATCATTTTGTGCTCGGGATCGGCTACGTCTTCTTGCCGCACAACAATGGGATTGCCCTTGAGTCTTTTCCTAACCTTTTGGCTTGTTTCGCTCGTCTGCAACCACACAGAAGCGTCATCGCCTGTCGAAGCCGCAGAACGCGCAATGTCTTCGAGATTTTCGGGATTTAAATTATCTCCTTCCAGTTCGGTTTTGCCTTTCTCTCCGTTTAAGTCTTCTAGCAATTTTTGCGCAGGCTTAACAAAATGCTCATTCACATCCCAAGCATTCGGTCTCGAGAAAGTTACCCAAAATTTAGAGACTGAAAATGCTTGACGAAGATGGTCAATAAAATCTGTAGGGTCATTTATTGCCTCAATATCAAAACTCGCCTCTATTTGGCGGGTACGTTCCGATTCGTTAAGTAGACGGACAAACTGATTTGCTATGCCAGTGGTCTTAGGGGAAAGCTTAGGCTTTTTCGCAATTGCGCATACTTCTAACCAAATATCTAATATCACATGAGTGTAAGGTGCAGTTTCGAATTCCTGTTCATCGAAATTCCCATCTTTATAAATTTCTAATGTTGACTTCGTTGTCCTGCCGATTCGGAAATATAAGCCACCTTCTTCAAGGGTCGAAACGTTCCCAATGTGCCAAATCATATCTTTTCTGAGTTCTGCGGAGGGCAATGAAAAAATCACATCCTTAAGAATTTCTGGTGGGGTTTTAGGTTGTTCAAAAAGAACACCCTGCGCAGACGGATAAACCTTTATGCGAAACAACTGGAATTCTAACATTAATTTTCCTCCTCTCTCCCCCTGTGCATTTTTTTGTCATCAAATCCTTTGAGAATTTCGACTAAATCAGTTTCTGCCCGATGTAGCACGGGAACCAAGTGTTGAGCTTCGTTTTTTGTTTAGAAAGGGATATCATCCCATTCCGTTTTAACTTCTTGGGATTCATTATCCGGCCTACGCTGTTCAATTGATTCGATGAATTTTATAACACTTGAAACATTATTAAAAATTAGTATGCTTTCATTGTAATTTAATATTGGATTATCATGAGCAAAACTCTGATTGTTTCGAACATCATTAAATGCTTCCAGAATGGATATTGATGATTTTAATATTCTTTCACTCATTAAAGAATTAATTAGATTGCTCTTCTTTAGATGTTTAACGTATCCTCCAAAAAGACTATGCAAGGGATTGTTTTTGCTATAATTGATTTGGTGCTTATCGCATAAGTGCCTTATATACTTGACCACAAACGTGTGTAGTCTATCTAATGCCGCCTCTGGTTCGTTCTTTTGAATACTTTCTCTAATGGATCTGGCCAACAATGAGAAATCTTTATCGTTTGAGTTTGACTGAATGGCATCAATGTGCTCAACAGCGATATCTTGTTTGAGCCTTTCAGCAATTTTATGGCATTCATCAAAAAGTGCTTGTTCGGCTTGAGATATTTCAGTGAAATTTGTTAGTTTGCTTGTTCTCCAATATTCCAATAAATCTGATAGGAGCCTGCCTACAAGATAATTTAGCTCTTTTTTCCAGAAAGCTCTTAGTCGATTGGCCTTTGATCCACTTGCGTAGTCGTATTTATCATCATAAATATCGATGCCAGTATTATCCATGATAAACTCTTGAAATGTTCTATTTGAAAAATCAAGGACATATCCGCTCCCCATATCAAAGAGTTTTTCAATCTTCATTTTTTCAATAGATTTTAAATCGGACATAGTATTTTTATTGATGCACAATATGT
>JAGGWL010000310.1 GCA_021157555.1 Deltaproteobacteria bacterium
ATTCTCTTTATGATGAACTGGAGGAATTGACAGATACATTTGCGGAAGAGGAAGCAAAAATTGATCAATCGTGACCCCCGGATATAATCATGAACAAAAAAAGCAAGATTTTTTTATATTACTGGCTTCCTCTTTTATTATATTGCCTTCTTATCTACAGCCTTTCTTCCAACAAGTATCCTGCGCATGTCCCCAAAATTTTTTCCGCGGATAAACTCATGCATTTTTTTGCATATACTTTTCTTGGGCTGCTTGTTATCAGAGCACTCTCAACCATCCGGCTTAAAGAGAACATGGCTTTCCTGATGATTATAAGTATCTTTTTGTCGACTCTTTACGGAATCAGCGATGAAATCCATCAATATTTTGTTCCATATCGATGCGCTGATATCAAGGATATTTTTGCTAATTTGCTTGGCAGTTCTTTTGGTGTATATCTTTATTATTTGTTATGCGTTAAATACTCTTTCCCGTCATCAATTCCCGGATTGACAATTTTATTTAAATTTTGTAAAAAAGATAAATGAATCAGGTGTTTTTTATTGGGGCGTAATCTTATAAGGAGATAAATATATACCATGGAGGCACAAAACAGCATCACAATCAATGGAAATGAATTTTTATTCGAGCCCGGGGATACCATACTTGAAGTGGCCCGGCGGAATGATATTGATATCCCTACACTCTGTTATTTAAAGGGAGCGGCTCCCCGTGGCAGGTGCGGCGTATGTATAGTGGAAGTAGAGGGGCAGGATAAATTGCCGGCATCATGCTCTACTCTTGCTGCGAATCAAATGATTGTGCTGACTGAGTCGCCAAAGGTAATTGATTCACGGCGCAAGACTATTCAGAAAATGCTTTCATCGGGGAATCACAATTGCGCGGCTCGCGGCTCAGACAATAGAGACTGGACTGCATTCCAGCTTAATGTACAGCAGGATGATAAAAGCGATCAGCTTTGTCCTGTGTGGGGTGACTGCAGGCTTCAGGATCTTGCCTATCGATATCAAATCTCCGCAACCGGTATGCCGGGAACCATCGTAGAATATCCAATGGAGGATGTGAATCCGTTTATTGTCCGCGATTTTTCCCGTTGTATCATGTGCGGCAGATGCGTGGCCGCATGCAGAGAAATACAGGTTAATGATGCAATAGATTTTGGGCAGAATAAATTATCGAATAAAATTATTGCTTTTGATAACAAAACATTAAAGGATTCTGATTGCGTTTTTTGCGGTGAATGTGTGCAAGCCTGCCCTGTGGGAGCGCTTGTAGAAAAAGATGTACGCTACCGGGTCAGACAATGGGAGACCAGAAAAGTTCGTACTACATGCACTTATTGCGGTGTCGGCTGTCAACTTTATCTTCATGTTAAAGATAATAAAATAGTAAAGGTTACAGGCGTTGAAGGTGTGGCTCCAAATTACGGAAGCCTTTGCGTAAAAGGACGGTTTGGCTATAATTTTGTTGATTCTCCTGAACGCCTTACAACTCCGCTGATAAAAGAGAATGGCGAGTTCAGGGAAGCCTCATGGGATGAAGCTCTTGATCTGGTTGCCGAACGGCTTAAAGGTATTAAGGAAGAATACGGCTCTGACAGCATGGGAGTGCTTACTTCCGCCAGAGTTTCAAATGAAGAAAATTATATAGCAAATAAATTTACACGTGCAACACTTAAAACAAACAACATTGATCATTGCGCCAGGCTCTGACATTCCTCTACAGTGGCCGGGCTGGCCGCAGCTTTTGGAAGTGGAGCAATGACAAATACCATCGAGGATATTGGAGTAGCGGATGTTATCCTTGTTACAGGTTCCAATACTACTGAAAATCATCCTGTATTGTCCTCTGTTGTAAAAAGGGCTGTACGATTTAAAGGCGCAAAATTGATAGTTGTAGATCCAAGGCGCATAAAACTGACCGGATTTACGAATTTGTGGCTGAGACCCAATCTCGGTGCTGATGTTGCCTGGATTAACGGTCTGATGAACGTGATCATTAATGAAGATCTTTATGATAAAAAATTTGTAGAAAACAGAACCGAAGGTTTTGAGGAATTAAAAAAGGCAGTAGAAAAATTTACCCCGGAAAAGGTAGAAGAAATAACAGGTATACCTGCCAGGGATATAATTGAAGCTGCGAGACTCTATGGAAAGGCTAAAGCAGGCAGTATCCTGTACTGCATGGGTATAACCCAGCATACAACCGGCACAGATAATGTAAAATCTCTGGCTAACCTCTCAATGCTCTGCGGTAATCTCGGCATACCGGGAGGAGGCGTTAATCCTCTGCGAGGTCAGAATAATGTCCAGGGCGCTTGCGACATGGGCGGACTGCCTAATGTTTTTACTGGATACCAGCCGGTGACAGATTTTGATGCAAGGAAACGGATGGAGGAAGCCTGGGGTGTTACAGATCTTCCGGACAAGCCTGGCCTCACTGTTACCAAAATGATACCCAAGGCTCATGACGGCGAGCTAAAGGCGCTTTATATAATTGGAGAGAATCCGCTTGTATCGGATCCGGATCTTAATCATGCCGAAAAATCAATAAAAAATCTTGATTTTTTGGTGGTTCAGGATCTTTTTCTTACAGAAACTGCACAAATTGCCGATGTTGTCTTTCCATCACGATGTTTTGCTGAAAAAGACGGCACTTTTTCAAACACAGAGCGCCGTGTTCAGAGAATAAGAAAGGCTGTTGAGCCTCCAGGAGAAGCCAGGGATGACTGGGCAATAATCTGCGATCTTTCCTCACGGATGGGTTTTCCGATGCCTTATGAAAACAGCCAGGCTATAATGGAAGAAATCTCCCGTGTTACACCTTCTTACGCAGGTATAACTTATGACCGCATAGAACATGTTGGCCTGCACTGGCCTTGCCCCAGTATTGATCATCCTGGCACCCCCATCCTGCATGGCGAGCAGTTTACACGCGGTAAAGGGCTCTTTCACGGTATAGATTATATACCGCCAGATGAGCGTGTTGATCAGGATTATCCAGTCTATCTGACAACCGGACGGGTTATTTATCAGTATCATACCGGCACAATGACAAGAAAATCAGAAGGATTAAATGAATGCGCTCCGGAATGTTTTATTGAAATTTCTCCACAGGATGCTAAAAAATATAACCTGGACAATAACTCCCTGGTTAATATTGAATCCAGAAGAGGCCAGATTAAAGCAAAACTGATGATATCGGGCGTGGCCGTTGAAGGCACGGTATTTATACCATTTCATTTTGCGGAAGCTGCGGCAAACAGACTGACAAATGCCGCCCTGGATCCTGTTTGCGGGATACCGGAATACAAAGTGTGTGCAGTTAAATTGTCAAAAGCGGCGTAATACCAGGCATCCGTACCCATTCCTTAACCAAACATGTTGAAAAATTTTAAAGGCTGATATTTATATCAGCCTTTTTTTTATGAGTTACTAAGGATATTTTACATTATGAAGCTAAAAAAAGGAGAGCTGCTTGAACTCCAGGTGGAGAGCGTTGCATTCGGAGGCAAGGGAATTGCCAAAATTGATGGTTTAACGGTTTTTATTGATAACGGAATTCCTCAAGATCATGTTTCTGCCCGCATAATAAAAAAAAAGAAAAAATATCTTGAAGCCCGGATAGAGGCAATTTTAAAACCATCTCCCTACAGAATTGAACCCGAATGTGAATATAGCGGGTTTTGCGGCGGATGCAAATGGCAGTCTTTAAGGTATAAAAAGCAGCTTGAATACAAAAGGCAGCACGTTGTCGATTCTCTTGAACATATTGGTTTATTCAGCAATGTTAAAGTACATGAAACAATACCGTCAG
>JAGGWL010000340.1 GCA_021157555.1 Deltaproteobacteria bacterium
ATTAAATGCTGATCAGATTATGTTGGGTATGATTCTCTATCCAGATGAATGGAAGACTACTCCTCTGTTTGAAGTTGATAACCCTGAAATCCATAGGCTATTAGGGTTCAAAGGGGCTAAGGTATGCTTTAATGACTTTATTTCTAATGAGCAGTATTTGATATTTTGCCATTCAACCGGTTCAACCACGATTTCCTGTTTGTCGCCAGGGCAGATAACGCTTATTTTTTTATCTGAAATTTTGGTTATTTTACCTATTTTACCATTATAATATTTTTTTTCAGTAGAGGGGTCATTACGTACAAACATTACCTGTGCTTCCTCTTTAAGGAGAAGATTAGCCAGGGTAGGGTAGATATGCTCAGGAAAATCTCCTGAAATCTCAGCTTTAAAGCGATGTTCTTTTTTGGACAGGTCGTAAAGCCTTGTTCGATTGATGGATTCGGCGTTGCGGTTGTGGGTGCTTAAGGTAATATAGCCCTGATCTTCATCCGGTGTAAAATTTTGAATGTAACGCTGATTAAGATCTGCTATGGATGATTCATCAAGCCGATTATCACGTACCCGATTCAGGAGTTTGATAAAATGAGCATCTGACTGACGGTAGATATGCTTCAGTTCAATGGTAAGCAGTTCAGTACGGGCAAGCGCTTTGCTGCTGAAAAAATAAACCGACTCATAATGTTGCTGTAAAATGTCCCATTCATTTTGTCTCGCCACTGGAGAGAGTTGGTGCAGATCACCTATTACAAGCAACTGCACCCCTCCAAAAGGCTGATTATTACGGCGATGGAGGCGTAGCGCAGCATCAACCGCATCGAGCAAATCTGCACGCACCATACTTATCTCGTCAATCACCAATAAATCAAGGCTTTGTATAATCTGTTTTTTTTCTTTGCTAAACCTGAACTGGCGCTGCTGATTCTGCTCATATGTCTCGCTGCCAGGCACAAATGGGCCAAAAGGCAACTGAAAAAAAGAATGAAGCGTTACTCCGCCGGCATTAATAGCCGCAACACCGGTTGGAGCGGTAATAACCATCCGTTTAGCCGTGTTTTTATACAGATTATGGAGAAAGGTTGTTTTGCCGGTACCCGCTTTACCAGTTAAAAAAATATTAGAGCCGGTATACTGAACAAAGTCGTTGGCGAGTTGCAGTTCATGGTTCATTATGGACATGGTTTGTTTCCGCTATTTTTAAAATATACAAAATTTATCCTCGTCTCTTACCAGTTAAAAACCTGATCAAGCTCCTCATCAGTCACTTCAAATTTAACATTATGAGGAGGAAATTTATTTTTTTTGAAATATTCAGGAAGGCGGTCATCTTTGGAAGTAAAACCTGCTCTTGCATTAAAATCCCTCTCATTATTCAGGATTGATTTGCCCAGGGATGTAACATCATCTGCTGTCAGGTTTTGCCCTGTAAATCCGCCAATAAGATCAAGAAAAGCCTGGAATGTTTCCGGCTGATCAAGAATCGCAAAAGCAATAAAAAGACACATCCCGGTTGAGTCAATGGCAGCTGTGGCGATTTGAAGATTTCTGGAAAGCTCAATCTGCCCTTCCGGCTTTAGGGCATTCACACTCCCTCCAACGCCAAGAAGATTGGTGGCTACGGCATATCCGGCGGTATGATCAGCGCCCATGGGGCTGGTGGCATATGTTACTCCCTGACCCTGAACCGCGCGGGGATCGTAAGCAGGCATTGACTGGCCTTTTACAACAGGCACACGCTCCACGCCGAACACCTTGCCGGTAATTGCAGCGCCGTTTCCAAGGATGCGGCCTAAAGGCGTACCACTGCCTACTTCTTTAAGAAGACTTATGGCGGCATCGGCATCCCCGAATTTTGCCAATCCGGCTTCCATAGCAACTCCAATGGCGGCCCCCATCTCAATCGTATCCAGACCGAAATCATCATCCATACGATCCATCATTGCTATGGCATCCGGATCGTCTATCTCGCAATTTCCGCCGTGCGCCCAGACTGTTTCGTATTCCGGCTGCTTGGTAAGAAAATTGCCGTTTTTATCATTATAAATACCTGAACATTGTATAACGCAGCCTTTATGGCAGCCATGAGTGGTAAGCCCGCCGCGTGCGGTCTCTATTTCCGCCTGGGTTTCACCGCTGATTCTGGAGCAGGTTTCAAATTTGCCAAAGGTAAAATTACGAGTAGGATAAGCGCCGGCTTCATTAACAATGTTGGTTAAAATATTGGTTCCGTAAGCAGGCAGCCCTTCGCCTGTAACCGGATGTTTTTTTAAACCCTGCACGAAAACCTGATTGGCTTGTTTAAATTTTTCAGGATCTGCCGGAACTCTTGTCTTTGTTCCGCTATCATCCACTATAATAACCTTGACCCCCTTGGAGCCCATGACAGCTCCTGCTCCACCGCGACCAGCATGGCGGGTCGGTCTCATTTCCATATCCGTAAAAGCTACCGAAGCAGCCGCCATTTTCATTTCTCCAGCCGGCCCTATTGAAATACAGGCGATCTTGTCACTACATTCTTTTTTAATCTTTGCAACCAGGTCATAATTGCCCAGCATTTTGAGACTATTGTCAGGCACTATATCCACGCCGTCTTTGTTAATTATAATTTTATATATAGTATCATCATTTGGTTTACCTTCCAGTATAATAGCGGCATATTCCAGCCTGCCAATCATCTGTGAGGGCTGACCGCCTGAATTCGACTCTTTTATCCCGCCTGTAAGAGGGCTCTTGAAGCCAACCGAAATTCGTCCTGACATGGCCGCATATGAGCCACTTAAGAGTCCCGGAGCAAAAACCAGTTTATTATCTTCCCCTAGCGGATGGCACAACGGTGGTACCTCTTTGGCTATAATTGCCGATGTCATAGCGCGTCCGCCAAGACCCGCATATTCGCCTATATATTCTTCGCGGGCTTTGGGAGATCCTTTGTGTCCCATGTTGATTCTTAAAATTTTGTTCATACTCCCCCCTTTTTCTTTAAAAAAAATTTAAAGTAAAGCAATAGAAAAATTTGGAGATTTGATGTAATAAATAGTAAGTCATATCTTGTATATCTTGTATATCTTGTATATCTTGTATCGTCGGCACGATATGCAGGGACTTTAAACATAAAAATGATTTATATCAAATATTCAGAGCAAAAATATATTTAATTATAATATCATTATAATTATGATAAATAAAGGAGATTCAAGGGGACAGGCAGGGCAATTGCACCAAGATTCAGCATAATTTTTTATTTTAAATAAATCAATAGGTTATAAATGCAATTTTATCAGCTACGCATTTTCTGCACTTACGCTCCTGTTTAGTTCTCTTGTCATTTGTTATTGAAAAAAAATTGCGTTTCCTGCATAGTATAATCTTCAATAAAAAAAAGCCTGATGGATATTTTTCAGATCATTAATTTCACAAGGCCAGCGGGTCATTCGGAACAGATTCTCATTATAGACCTGTGCCGGAGATTATTTTGAACCTGAGGAATGTGCATTTATCTAAATTTGAACCTGAGGAATGTGCATTTATCTAAATAAGTGATCGTTAAGAATAGAAAGGGAAAGGATATGAAAGTTTGGCAATGCATTGTTTGTAAATATATTCATAAAGGGGAAAGTTTACCTGAAAAATGTCCTGTGTGTAATGTCCCTGCTATCAAATTTAAGGAAATGGATGCAGCATCTATACCCCCAAAGCCCGAAGCAAAAAAACCTTTGGAAAAGGAAATAATTGAAAAAGGTTCTATTTTTGAAAAGATCAAACTGTTATTGACCAAACATCATGCACATCCCATTTCAGCACATATCCCAAATGGGATACTACCTTTAATACTATTACTATGGGCGGCAGCCTGGATTATGGAGTATGACCTCCTTTCCAAGGCAGCATTTATCAATTTAATCTTTGTTTTGGTTTTACTGCCTTTTGTAATTTTTACAGGAAGACTTGAATGGCAGAAAAAATATAATGCCTCATTCTCCGGGGTTTTTAAAATCAAGATAGCAGTTACCATTGTAATAACTATTTTAAGTATCATAAGTTTTGCATGGTATATTATCAATCCTGATATTCTCTCATCTTCAAATGCATTAATGTTTATTCTGATCAACATTGTCATAGTAATAGCAGTCGGTATCGCAGGATATATTGGAGGAAAACTGGTTTTTAAAGATTAACACTCCTAAGGAACGGGGACTAAATAACTTCCTGTCTTTGATTATTTTTTATGGAACCATCTCACTTTTTATGGTTTATGAAGGATGCTTGCAATTCTATATTTTAACGGCTTCCCTTACCTCTGCCATAGTCTGCCGGGCGACTTTTCTTGCTTTTTCACTTCCGTCCATAAAGATACTCTTGACCAGATCAGGTTTTGCCTTATAATACTCCCTTTTTTCATAAACAGGTTTTATAAAATTGATCAGATTTTTTGACATGATTTTTTTACAGTCTACACATCCTATACCAGCTTTTCGGCATTCCTCGTTGATAGTGTTTATTGTATTCTGATCACTGTATCTTTTATGAAAATCAAAAACATTGCATACATCAGGATCACCCGGATCATTCTTTCTCGCTCTGTTCGGATCAGTTATCATTCTGGAAATTTTTGTTGCAATATCCTTGGCGCTATCCGATAAATAGATGGCATTGTTATAGCTTTTACTCATTTTTCTGCGGTCAAGACCGAGTATTTTTGGAGTTTCGGTAAGGATGGCTTTTGGTTCCGGAAATACTTCACCGTAAAGATAGTTGAATCGCCGGGCAATTTCCCTTGTTATTTCCACATGGGGAACCTGGTCAACGCCAACAGGCACTCCGTCTGCCTTGTAAATGATAATATCAGCAGCTTGAAGAACAGGATATCCTAAAAAACCGAATGTTGACAAATCTTTGTTGCTGAGCTGTACTATTTGATCCTTGTAAGTGGGATTCCGCTCCAGCCATGGAACCGGTGTTATCATTGAAAGTATAAGGAAAAGTTCAGCATGTTCCTTAATGTTTGACTGGATAAACAGGCTGCTTTTTTCAGGTGAAAGCCCTGCGCCGAGCCAGTCTATCATCATTTCACTGGAATATAATGAAATTTTACCGGTCTTTTCATAATCACTGGTAAGTGCATGCCAATCGGCAATAAAAAAAAAGCAGTCATATTCTTCCTGCATTTTTATCCAGTTTGAAAGAGCTCCGTGTAGATTGCCGAGGTGCAAAGGCCCTGTGGGGCGCATTCCGCTTAGTATTCGTTTTTTTTTAGTCATAAAAACTCCAGTATATATTCAGATAACAAATTATGTAAGGAACGGGGAAGTTGTTTAGTCCCCGTTCCTAATTTACTTTCCGAGCAAAAAATCAATTAAAGGTATTAGAAAAAAAGATATAAACTTATTAAATGAGTCTGTCATAAGCAGCAACAGGATGATAAGCATACCGAATCTTTCGATTTTGGCAAAAGAATTTTTCATTTCAGCCGGTAATAATGCGTAGATAATTCTGCTGCCATCTAGCGGGGGAATCGGTATAAGGTTAAAAACTGCAAGAACAGAGTTGATCATAACAGTGTATGCAAGCAAATAATAGAAATCATATATAACAGGCCCCAACAAAAAAATATTCCATGGTAGCCCTATATTCGACATAAGCTGAAAAAATATTCCCGCCAGAACAGCTAAACATATATTGGCCGTAACTCCTGCTAAAGCAACATAGATAATATGTTTCTTGAAATAACCAATCTTGTTAAAGTTTACCGGCACAGGCTTGGCATAACCGAAAAGAAAGGGAGAACCTGAAACAGCTAGAATTAACGGAAGAATACAGGAACCGAAAATGTCCAGATGTTTGATCGGGTTCAATGTGAGTCTGCCCGCGAGTTTTGCGGTGTTGTCACCCAGTTTGTAGGCTACAAAACCGTGAGCCACTTCATGAATGGTTACGGCAAAAAGAAGCGCTATAATTTTTAAAATCAGCAGATTAAAATCGGAATTATGAAACATAATTATTTATAAATTCAAGTTCGTCTTTATGTGTTTTGACTATATTGTTTAATTTTGCATCAAAAACAGCCTGAATGATTTCTTTAAAAAGAGGACCTGGTTGCAAGCCGATTTTGATCAGGTCATTGCCAGTGATCGAAGTTTTAATATATCTGAGTTTGGTAAAATAACCGGAAATTGTTTTTTGGATCCTTTCCTCTCTTGCCGAAGCCATCATATAAAGTATCAGTTCAGTTTTAAATAATGAAAGCTGCTTATAAATTATGCTGTTTGAAAGCAGTCTGTTTTTTTCTAAATCAAAAAGAGCTTGTTCAGCTTTTATACGTTTTTTTGAAAAAAATGTGTTTAATGCCTCCGGCAGCCCAAGCTTTTTACAAATTTCATTAGACATCTCTTTATTAGTATGGCTGATTAAAGCCAAAAAATAAACAGCCCATTGCATATAGGATTCTTCAATAAACAAAAGATCATACCATGATAATACATTTTTGACTGCATTTAAAAGTTTTTCTGTTTTTTTGTTTAGATTTATATCGTGATGAATTATTTTTAAAAGATTATAATCGTCCATTCTTTTGATAGCCGGCAGGGGATTTTCCTCTTCCAGGATTTGACGGAACTCCGAGAAGACCCTCCTTCCGCTGAGATTTTTAAAGATGTCCATTTTAATTGTATTTTTTATCAGGTTTGAGGTAAGCTTTCCTATAGTAAAATCGAAACGCTGCTCAAATCTTATAGCACGGAAAACACGCGTAGGATCTTCTACAAAGCTTAAATTATGAAGCACCCTGATAGTTTTATCCTTGATATCTCTGTGACCTGAAAAAAAATCTATCAATGTTCCGAATTTGCCTGGGGCAAGTTGAATGGTAAGTGTATTGATCGTAAAATCACGCCTGAAGAGATCCAGCTTGATAGAACCCATTTCGACTGTGGGCAGGGCTGCCGGGAATTTGTAATATTCAAGCCTGGCAGAGGCCACATCTATCTTAAAACCATCCGGGAGTGTTATAACTGCGGTTCTAAACTTTTTATAATAATGAACACGCCCGCCAATCAACTTTGCATATTGTTTCGCAAATGCAATGCCATCACCTTCTATAACAATATCAATATCTTCATTTTTTTTATATAAAAAAAGATCACGTACAAATCCCCCCACAACAAAGGCTTTGTAACCGGCTTCATCCGCAATCTGACCTATCGATTCAAGCATATCAAGGATATGCTTAGAAAGCCTCTCACGCATTAAATTAATAACATTTCTGGTCCTTGCGCTAGCATATTGTTCAATGGTTCCCGGCAATTGACTATTTTTATTTATTGAATTTTTCACCATCAGATCAAGCAGATCCGTACGCGTAATAACTCCTTTGATTCTACCATTTTCAACAACAGGAAGAAGTCGCTGTTTGTTTTCTATTATTTTTTGCTGAATTTCCGGGAGATCGACATCAGACATGACAATGGCAATTTCTGTTGTTGTGTAATCCGCAACCGGTGATTCTCCCAACTTGTGAAACAAGGCTTTTTCAATAACCTGGCGGGAGATAAAACCGACAAGATTATTCAGGAGATCTGTTGTTCCGCTGCTTTTTGTAACAAGGAGAGTATTTACATTATAACGTGTAAGCAGGTTGTTGGCATCCTTACAGGAAACATCCGCGTTAACGGTAATCGGAGGTGATGACATAATATCTTTAGCCAAGTGGAGTGGTTTTATCTTTTTCTTCAAAATCTCCAGTAATTGCTGTTCGGTCTGCGCAATGGTCTTGTCGCGAATAGTTGCAGCGGCAGCAAAAGCATGGCCGCCTCCGCCAAGGAGCGCAAGAATAGAACCAACAGCTACTTCAGGCAACTTGCTTCTTGCCACAACATATATTTTATTTCCCATTTGAACGATTGCAAAAATTACATTCAGCTTTTCCATATTCATCATTTTTTGAACAAGAAAGGCAACATCAGGTATGTAAGTATCTATTACAATAGATGAAATTACGACATTAACGCCGTTAATATTATTATGCATGGCTGCCTGGATCAGATCGTTGAGCAATTCTACCTGCTGGGAGTTTATATCTCTTGCTATCATTTGAGATACAATATCCAGATTTGCGCCCCTTGATAAAAGGAAAGCAGCGGCCAGAAAGTCTTTTTCAGTTGTGGATGAATATGTAAAAGAACCAGTATCCTCATATATTCCAATAGACATTACGGTAGCTTCATCCGGAGATATATCTATATTTTTATTTTTAATTATCTCCGTGAGTATAGCCACTGCAGAGCCGGTTGACTGAATAACCTCGTAATCTCCCTTAATATCATTCGGCATGGGAGGATGATGATCATATATATGTATTTCCACATCTTTTTTTTCAGCAACGGCGGCCAGGGCACCTATTCTTCCAGGCTGCCGCGTATCAACCAGTACCAGACGTTCTATTTGATCAAAATCAATATCTTTTATATTCACCACATTGAAAAGATAACTCATTGACTGGATAAAAAAATTCCTAAGATTTTTTTCATTAAACCCTGGAAGAACCAAACAAGAACCCGGATAAAGTTTCTGGGCAGCAAGTAAGGATGCTATTGCATCATAATCGGCATTAAAATGGGTTGTAATTATTGTAAGTTTTTTATTTTTTTCCATACAATCAAACCTTCAATAATTCTAATAAATAGTGCCTGAGCTAAACCTGCTAATTTCCCCAATTTCTGCATCAGGGAAAAAAATTATAGTTTTCGTTCGGCACTATTTATATTACAATATTGAAAAAAAGATTAATTTTGTAGTATATCCGGTTTATATCAAATGTGAAACAGAATTTATTTTTTTTAGTAATAAGGATAAAATATGAATAAAAAAATAAGCATAGGAGCACTTGTGTCAGGAGGCGGAACAAATCTTCAGGCAATTATTGATTCATGTGAATCAGGCGCCATAAACGGCAGTCTTGTATTTATCGGTTCTGATAATCCCGACGCATACGGACTTGTAAGAGGAAAAAAACATAATATCCCAACCTTTGTTGTAGATTACAGATCAATTATCAAAGATTATAAAAATAACCCGGAAAAAATTTGTCTCCCGGCAGATTTCGATCTAAAAAAAAATATAGCAAAACAGAATATATTCTCAAATGATGATACTCGAATTGTCGAGTCATTTTTAATCACAAGAGCTGTAGCAGAGGCCGAACTTATAGCAAAAATGAAGCAATATCCTTTCGATCTTCTCGTATTGGCAGGTTTTATGAGGACTCTGACGCCTTATTTTATTGACAGGATTAATGTTGAACCCGAAAAACCTCGAATAATGAATATCCATCCGGCTCTCCTTCCGGCCTTTCCAGGGGTGGATGGATATGGCGATACTTTCAGGTATGGATGTAAAATTGGAGGATGCACAGTCCATTTTATCGACTATGGCGAAGACTCCGGGCCAATTATCGGGCAAAGAGCTTTTAAAATTACAAAAAATGACACTCTGGATTCGATCAAAAAAAAGGGCCTGCAACTTGAATGGGAGCTTTATTCTGAATGTATAAATCTGTTTGCCGAGGATCGTTCCTAATACCACAATCCAGGAAACAAGGCTTTTTATTTTCTATTATTTAGCCTTCGTATTCTGTTTTTTGGCTTTTTTTATTTATCTTTGGATAGTTTGTTAATTTATGCTATAAAACTTTCAGAAAAGGACATATCCCACGTCCCTAAGGAACGGGGACGAATTAACTTCTATAAGTCCTTTTGTAACTTTTTAATAAATAAAGAGCATATTATAATGATAAAAATTACATTCCCCGATGGAACAGTAAAAGAGTTTGAAAAGAATTTCTCCGGATTTGATGTTGCCAGGAGCATTTCCGAAGGATTTGCCCGCAACTGCGTTGCAATGGAGATTGATTCGGAACTGTTGGATTTAAGCAGAGATATTGATAAAGATTCAACAATCCAGTTTATTACTAAAAAAGATAGCAAAGGTCTGGAAATTCTGCGCCATAGCACGGCGCACGTTATGGCCGAGGCTGTTAAGAGAATATATAAAAACGCCCGCCTAACTATCGGGCCGGTTGTGGAAAATGGCTTTTATTACGATATAGATATGGAGCCGGTTTCAGAAGACGATTTTCCCGCCATTGAGGCGGAGATGAAAAAAATTATCAAGGCCAAAATACCCTTTGTTCGCAAAAATGTATCAAAAGCAGAGGCGCTTGGGTTTTACCGGGATGAGGAATACAAGCTTGAGATGATTAACGATCTTGAGGATGGAACCATATCCCTTTATACTCAGGGTGATTTTACCGATTTATGCCGAGGGCCACACATTCCCAATACAGGCTTTATCAAGGCTTTTAAACTGATGAAGGTTTCCGGCGCGTACTGGCGTGCAGACCAGACCAGGCCGCAGCTCCAGCGCATATATGGCACTGCTTTTTTTGATAAAAAGGAATTAAAGGCTCATCTTCATTTCATAGCCGAGGCTAAAAAAAGGAATCACAGAAAACTCGGTCTTGCCATGGATCTTTTCAGTTTTCATGAAGCTGCTCCAGGCATGCCTTTTTTTCACCCTAAAGGAATGGAAGTCTGGAATGTTCTGCTTGATTACTGGCGTTCAGAACATAAAGCAGCCGGTTATGTGGAAACTAAAACCCCGATCATGCTTGATAAAAGTTTGTGGGTTCAAAGCGGGCACTGGGACAATTATCGCGAAAATATGTACACCACCATAGTCGATGAAACCGAATACGCTATAAAACCGATGAATTGTCCAGGCGGCATGATTCTTTACAAGACCGCCACCCATTCATATAAAGATTTTCCAATCCGGGCTGCCGAGATCGGCCTGGTACACAGGCACGAAATGAGCGGTGTTCTTTCCGGCCTTTTCAGGGTGCGGGCTTTTCATCAGGATGATGCACATATTTTTATGACGCCTGATCAAATAGAAGAGGAAATTTTGGGAGTGCTGAAACTGGTGGAACGTATTTACAGCACCTTTGGTCTTGGCTTTCATCTTGAGCTTTCAACACGCCCGAAAAAATCAATCGGTACTGATGAGCAATGGGAGACTGCTACAGATGGCCTTGAATCAGCTCTAAAAAAGTACGGCATGGCTTACAAGATCAATGAAGGTGACGGGGCTTTTTACGGGCCTAAAATTGATATACATATTAAAGATGCCCTAGGCAGAACCTGGCAATGCGGAACTATTCAACTTGATATGTCCCTTCCCGAAAGATTTGATCTGACATATATAGGTGCTGACAATGAAAAACACCGACCAATTATGATTCACAGGGTAATCTACGGCTCTATAGAACGTTTTTTCGGAATCCTGGTGGAGCATTTTGCGGGCAAATTTCCTTTATGGATGGCTCCCGTGCAGATTACGCTGCTCCCCATTAATGATGATCTCGCTCCTTATGCGGAGAGCCTCAAAAACCTCTTCAATACAAAAGGACTGCGTACTGAAGTCGATGCCAGAACTGAAAGCCTTAATAAAAAAGTCAGGGATGCCCAGCTCAATAAAATTCCTCTTATAATCACTATCGGCAACAGGGAAAAAGAGACCGGCAATCTTTCCATACGAACTCTGGATGGAAAAGTAAGACAGGGGATGCCCCAGGATGAATTTTTTGACAAAATCCTTGATAATATCAGAGAGCGTAAGCTGGAGCTTGATTTATAATGCAGCATCAAATTTTTTGAAAAACCATTGACGAACCCACAATTTAGTTCTAGAATAAAATTTTATTTTAGAAAGGAGACTATTTATGTATTTTAACCAAACAGGAAAGGTAAATACCGAACAGACCCTTAGACTCGCCTGTGAAAGAGGAAAAGAACTTGGTATAGACGAACTGGTCATTGCTTCTACAACAGGAGATACTGCTTACAAGGCTTTGGAAATATTTTTAGGTTTCAGGATTACAGTTGTGACTGTTCACTGCGGTGTTAAGGAACCTTTTAAGAGTGTAATGGCGGATAATATTAGAAAGGATTTGGAGGCAAAAGGTGTTAAGGTTATTTCTGCTTCCCATGCGCTTTCAGGCGTGGAAAAATCAATAGCAAAAAAATATTCCGGATCACTTCCCGTGCTTCTTATAGCAGATACCTTAAAGCTGTTCGGCCAGGGCACCAAAGTAGCGGTTGAAATATCAGTAATGGCGGCAGACTCAGGGGCGCTCTCCGGAAAAGATATTGTATCTATAGGTGGATCGGTAAAAGGTGCGGATACAGCCCTGATTTTAAAACCGGCCCACCAGTCATCTTTTTTTGATATAAAGATAAGGGAAGTAGTATGTAAACCGGGTCCTTGTTAAGGAACGGGGACGAATAATGGAAGAAATGAGACATCTTAATTTATCTCACAATAGATCATCAATCAAATAAAGTAGGGCGTCACCATTAACTAAGCGATAATCAAGCATATTGCTATATAACCAGCATGCCCCTTCCTTACCTTTTATAGAATCGGATTAGTTGTGTATAGAATTTAATATAGCTATAATATATTGTATGCAAAGCAACTCTTTCATATATAAAACGCAAAATGAAAACCACAAAAAAACAAAAGGCGATAAGATCATCTATTGGAGCCTTTATATCAATATTGTTATTCTTTTCCTCCGGACTAAAGCTTCCTGTCTTAGATGCCACGACTGACGTTTACTTTGATGAAGCAATAACCAAAGCTGGAGTAGCCTATGCTACATGTAGAGTTGTCAACGCTTCTGTTTCAATTGTAAAGGATTCAAGTCTACAGTTGGAACCCGCAGGAGTCGGCGTATCACTGGCTGTGGGACAAGCCTTAGACCCAATTGATGATATGACTGAGCGTTTATCCGATGTTCTTGTAATGGCAATTACGTCATTGGGGGTTCAGAAACTGACATATGAAATTAGCGTATCACTTGTACCACCTGTACTTTCCATGTTTCTGTTAGCCCTGTCTATTATGATATGGTTTGAGAATGAAAGGTTAACCTCCTTTCAGAAAACCATAATGCGGTTTCTATTACTTATTGTAATTGCTCGTTTTTGTCTTCCAATATCGTCTATGGCAAATGAGTTTGTTTATAAACATTTCTTCGCTGATCAAATATCAGAAGCAAATAAGGAACTGGGGCTCGGGACTGCTGAAATTGATAAATTAAAAGATTTTTCACTCCCCAAAATTGATGGCGTTTTAGGAACTATTGAGAATAGCACATCGTTTCTTAAACAAAAATCAATGGAGTTCAAAAATGCCCTTGTGGCTACCGTCAGCAATATGGGAGCTATAATAGAGAATCTTCTAAAGCTTACATTTCTGTATGTTGGGATTTTTCTGATTCAAGTTATTATTTTACCATTGTTGTCATTTTGGTTCCTTGTTAAAATTGTAAATAGCCTTTTTTACACAAACGTTCCAGTAATACTGCATCATTCACGAACATCAAAAAATGAAAATGTTCACCAAATCAATCCAGCGGATGGATAATAATTCTTACGAACGGGATTCAAGATCGTATCTTCTTTGGTAAATATTAATTATTACGACGGAAAAAATTTGATTTTGCAATGATATAAAAATGAAAATTTTCAAGGGAAAATCAAAAATACTTTTCCCTTAAAAAAAATTATTAATAGGGGTGAAATTCTCGAATTTGATACAAGGGTTTTTTAGTTTCTTTATCGATTTCCGTAAAGTTTTTATGGTACTCGGTGACTTTAAAAAGCCCCATAAACTGATTACAAAGAGGATGTCCTGCCTCAATCCAGCCTACGATGCCGTCCTTATACCACCATACGTTGGTGTAACCATATTCTGTCAGTCGTTCCCCTACGTAAGCCCCTCGTTTATGTGTTCTGCACCACACCACAATTTTAGCGTCTTTATTTTTGATTTTTTTTGGAAAAGTATACATATGACCGGCATGGATATGGTCCGTGCCGGCAATGTGAGCGGCATAAAATTCAGGATGAGTTCGGAGATCAACCAAATAAGCATCTTCCTGTCCGGCCATGACCTTGTCGTAAAGTTTTTTAAATTGCTGAACATTTAGCTGACGTTCCGCAGAAAAAACTTTCGTCGCCTTTTCCCATGCTTTTTTTTCATTGGCTTTGAGCATCGCTGAATCGTCGGCCGAACCAAAACCAACTGCACCAAAGATAAATGCAACAACAATTGTGAAAATGAACAATTTTTTCATACTCTTACCTCCTTTTAAAAAATTATTTATAATTCTACGAAAGTCTCTAATACCCTTTTCCAGGTATTGTCGGGATCGAAAATTTTTATAGCCTCAGATATAAGCGTCGTATCCTTTCCAAGATTTTTTTCATAAATGGCCCCCTCCTGGTTCATAATAAAGGTCATGACACCTGAATTTTCGTATTCCGATGGATATGCGACCAGCGCAAAGCCTAAAAGCATCTTCCCTTTAACCACATAATCGTACGCGCCTCCCTGGCCCCAGAATAGCGAGTATCTCTTCCATGTCATTTGTCCTTATTGCAGTGACCAAAGATTTCACCGCCTTTTCCGGCGAGGAAAAGCTGCGCTGCGGTATGCCTCCGGCATGCGAAGATGGAACTGCACAGATCAAGAACAGAGTGCCGGAAATAAGGAAAGCCAGCACAGTCAACCAACCTTCCTTATTGTTCTTCTTATATAATGCAATACTATTCATTTTTCCCCCTAAAAATTCGCTACCGTTCTTTTGGTCTGCTATCTTGGCGTCAACTGCCTTTACCTATACTCCGGGAGCCGCCGTCTTGGCGCTGTGTTTTTTCAGCCTTATGTCCCGTGTCTCCCCCGTGACGGCTTTGCATTCCGCGTTTGCTTGCTCTTCGTTCAAACCATCCGTTGCCGACGCCATTAAAGGGATTATTCCGGCCTTCAGGTATATGAAGTTTTTTGCTCTTGAGCCTTGCTCTGGTTGTGACAGCCTTTTTCCGTCGTTCCTCATAGCTCTGAATCCTTTTACGTTCAGTTCTTATCCGGGGTTCAGCCTCTGTTGCCCGGCGTTTGATGGATCTGACAGACGGTTTAATTGTCCTTGTTTTATAGTCTCTTACCGGGTACCCTCGTATTCCCGGAGCAGACACATTTCTTTGTGCTGGTTTATGTCTGAATACTTCACTGGTTCTTCTGTCCCTGTAAGCGACGCCTCTTCTGTGTATAGGATCATGCCGCCAGAAATACCGTTCGGAATAATGCTTTTTGCGGAATCTGTGGAATCGTCTGGTTTTATTCACGTCTATATAAATATAGTTCCTGTGCCAGTCGAACCAGCTCCATGAAAATAAA
>JAGGWL010000298.1 GCA_021157555.1 Deltaproteobacteria bacterium
CAATATATTTGCACTGTGATGCAGAATAAGCTCCCAATAATTATCAACACAAAGTCTTGCATAATAAGGTTTTGTATTAAAAAATGACCAAATTATGGTCTCCCCAAAATCCGTTATAATCAGGATTTTTATGATGAATAAATAGCCTAAACGGGGCTTCCTGAGGCCCACGCTATGCGAGTGGAGCTTAACTATAGTTATATTATTATAACATTATTGTCAAACCCAAATTAGGCACGCGTAGAGACAAGACATGCCTTGTCTCCATCGCTTTAGGCACTTTCATATAAAAAAATATACTTGTTGACAATTGTCGACAATCGTAATATCTATTTTTTAGATTATACAAAAAAATAATTTTTAAGAATATGGTTCAGTAAAATAATGAAACAAAATAATTTTTCAAAGCCGAGATCTCTTGTTGATCAGATCAAAAATGACCTTTGTGATGCCATTGAAAAAGGTGCTCTGATGCCAGGCCAGCAATTAAAAGAAGTTGAACTTCAAAAATGGTTCGGAGTCAGCAGGGCACCTATAAGAGAGGCTCTGCGCCTTCTTCAGGGCGATGGGCTGATCACAATGGATGATTATAAAAAACGATGCGTCAGAAGAATAACAAAAAAAGATATTGAAGAAATTTTTCCTGTCATGGCGTGTCTTGAGGGGTTGGCAGCCGGTTTAGCCGCATCAAAAATCACAACAGAACAGATCGGTAAGTTAACCGGGATAAGCTTGAAAATGGCGGCGGCTCATAAAGAAAAAAAATATAAATTATGTACCAGGCTCAATTATGAATTTCACAGCATAATTATTAACATAGTCGACAGCCACGCGCTGAACCGGGCGATGAGGTCATTGACAAAAGGCTCAATATGGCTTTGGATTACTAATTGTTATTATGAAAAAGATGATTCAATTCTTTTGTCCATTTCAGAACATAACAGGATTATAAAAGCACTGAAGGAGAAAAACAGTAAAAAAGCAGAGCAGGAGGCGCGCAATCATATAAATCAAGTTTATCAAAGATCACTGGAATTTGCTATATTTGACAATGAAGGTGATTATGTTTTAACAATTGATTCAAATAAAAAAGAGGTAGTTGAATAATGACTTATGCACCTTTAAAAAATATTCGTGTTTTAGATTGCTCAACACTTATTCCGGGACCTTATTGCACCATGATGATGGCGGAAATGGGTGCGGAAGTAATTAAAGTCGAACGAGCAGTAACAGGTGATGGAATGCGGGTTGCCATACCGGGATGTTTCGACTACCTGAACGGTAACAAAAGCTTTGTAACTCTTAATTTAAAGGATAAAAAAGGTCTATCTCTATTCATGAAGATTGCCGAGCAAGTCGATGTAATAGTTGAGGGGTTCAGGCCTGGTATTGCAAAACGTCTCGGAATAGACTTCGATTCCGTAAAAAAAATCAATCCCTCAATTATATACTGTGCTATTTCAGGCTATGGGCAGAGCGGGCCGTACACCAATATGCCGAGCCATGACATTAATTTTCAGGGCTTGGCCGGACTGCTTAGTATTTCCGGCAATCCTGATGCAGAGCCGGAATTCCCGGACGGATTCCAGGTTGCTGATTTAAGTGCTTCCATGTTTGCTCTGGCCTCAATTCTGGCAGCATTAAACGGAAAGGCATCCCGAATAGAGACAGAGACGCCTGACCCTGTTTATCTTGATATATCCATTTCCGAAACTATGGCGATGTTGATGATGCCTCGTTATTTTGAATACACAAGTCGGAATAATCCTCCAAAGTCAAATTTTATGGGCCGTGGACCGTACGGAGTTTTTGAAACACAAGATAAAAAATATATAACCATCGGTGTTGTTGAAAATAATTTTTGGTTAAACCTTTGCAATGTTCTTGGTTTTGATGATTTGACCTCTGATAAATCTCTCAACACCTGGCTTTCAAGAAACCAGGCCAGGGAGAAAATAGTACCCAGGCTGAAAGAAGCTATCAAGAAACAGGATTCGGAATACTGGCTCAAGGTATTTACCGAAGCTGATGTGCCGGTGGCTCCGATAAATGATTTCGAAAACTGGATGGATAATCCGCAGTTTAAATATAGAAAATTCTTCCCCGGCACTGCGGATAAAAAAACATTCAGAAGATTTCCTGTTGATAATTTAATTTTTGATGATACTAATGAATCTGTAAAAGCAGAGCTCGGCAAAGATAATATTAAAATTCTTTCAAAATTAGGCTTAAGTAAAGAAGAGATTGATATATTAAAAAAAGAAAAAACAATATAAGGAACCCAAAAAAAATGGATTTTAAGCTTACACAAGAAGAGAGAATATTAAGGGATTCCCTAAGGGACTTTCTAAAAAAAGAAATTGCTCCGCTTGCGGAAGAATATGAATTTGAACAGAAATATTTTACCAAAAAAATTTTTAAAAAGCTTGATACTTTTGGCTATGCAGCAGCGCTGGTTCCCGAAGATAACGGCGGTCTTGATCTCGGATTTATAAGTTATGCGATTATGGTGGAACAGCTTGCAAAGGTATGGGGTGCGCTCAGATCAATGGTTACTTCAAGCGGATTGGCAACTAGACTGATTTCAAGAATCGGAACTAAAGAACAAAAAGATAAATTCCTGCCGCGATTATTGAGCATGGATGAAATCGCCTGTTTTGCATTGACAGAACCGAATGTCGGCTCTGATGCCGGAGCCATAGAGACGGAAGCTGTCCGTGACGGCAATCACTATATATTAAACGGAACAAAAACTCTGATTACCGGCGGAAGTATAGCGGATGTATTATGTG
>JAGGWL010000155.1 GCA_021157555.1 Deltaproteobacteria bacterium
AAATTTTCATTTGGCGGCAATTCTCCGTTTGGCTCCTGCCCAAAGCATCAGCAGCAGGCTCAAATTAAAGGTGCGGATCGAATTTATGAACTGCGCTTAACACCCAGGGAAGTGGCTGAAGGAACAAAAAAAGCAGTTGCTCTCCAGCATCAGGGCAATTCTGAAAAAATATCTGTAAAAATACCAAAAGGCATGATCACAGGGAAAAAAATTCGTCTATCAGGCAAAGGAGATAAGAGTCACTATGGCGGCCCCTCCGGAGACCTTTATATACAGTCAAAGGTTATGGATGATCCTGTTTTTAAGGTTAACGAATATGATCTTTATATCAATAAGGATATTAAGCTGAGTGAATCTATACTGGGCACCACCATAACCATCCCCACACTTCTTGATAAACAATTAAGTCTTAAGATCCCTCCGGGAACAGAGCATAAAACAAAAATGCGCCTTGCAGGTCATGGACTTCCTCATTTGCAAGGCAATGGTAAAGGCGACCTTTATGTTCATGCGCATATAAAAATGCCAAAGGATCTCTCGGAAAAACAAACAAAATTGATCAAAAAACTTGCGGGAACAGGACTATAATATACTAAAAAATATGTCGAAATTAATTCCTGTGCTTCAACAAGATGAAATTATAAAAATGGTGGCATCTGTTGCTCGAAGCATTTCATCGGAATATCAAGATAAAGAGATAGTGCTTATAGGTGTCCTCAAAGGTTCTTTTATTTTTTTGTCCGATCTTGTCCGTCATTTGGAAATACCCGTTAAAATTGATTTTATCTCTGTTTCCAGCTATGGCTCCCACACTTCTTCATCAGGAAAACCCAGACTAACCAAATATCACGATATTGAAATAAAAGATAAAGATATACTTATTGTTGAAGATATTATTGATACAGGATTGACTTTAGCTTTTATAATAAAATACCTGCAATCATTTCATCCCAAAAGCATCAAGGTCTGCACATTTATAGATAAATATGAACGCCGAAAAGTAAATATCAATATAGATTTTAAATGTCATGTTGCCGAAAATGGGTTTTTCGTTGGTTATGGCCTAGATTTTGCAGAGAATTATAGAGCATTACCTGATATTTATCATTTGAATTTATAACCAACGGGGTATCCCATGATTATCACATGTAAAGAATGTAATACCAATTTTAATCTTGATGAAAGTCTTCTTGATGAAGATGGCTCCAAGGTAAAATGTTCTATATGTAAGGATATTTTTTCTGTATATCCTCCAGGGTCTGCCAGTATGCCGAATACATCCTCAGATATTTCAACTGGTGATGAAATATCTTTAGACGTTAATGGCTCACAGGAAAATCTGCAATTACATAACGATGACCTGCCGAATAAGATGGATGTGAACATGGCAGCTTTTGATACAGAACTTAAGCCTGATCTTCAACATGAAGATTTACCCGTTAATACTGAATCATTAATCTCTGATAATGCGATTGAATCTAAAATATTTGTGGAGGAAAAAGAACCCGAAAAGATGTCTTTAGATATAGACTTAGACATGGGAGAAGCCATGTTGGAAGAAAATTCTAAAGTTTCTGAAAATATTGATGAAGATATTGATCTGGCACTTGACATGGATATTGAGAATCCCCTGCAGGATGAACCGGATGAACTCTCCATGGAGCTTGACCTCGAATCTAATGATACAACAGAAGAAGCAGGTGAAGAGATAGAGCCCGCGGAACTCTCTTTGGATTTGGGTCTTGATCTTGACATGGATGAGGAAAAAAACGACGAGCCTGATGAGGTTCCGGAAGATATTGATTTGGCACTTGATATGGATATTGAAAATCCATTGGAGGATGAACCGGAGGAACTATCCATGGAACTTGAGCTCGAATCCGATGATACAACTGAAGAAAAAGCAGATAAAATTTCAGATGAAATAGAGTTTGAACTTGAATTGGTGTCAGATGAAGAACTGAATGGAGAAGATAAAATAGCAGATAAAATAGCAGTCCCTGATGAGATTGATTTGTCTGCTATCGAAAAGATACTTGATGTGGAAGACGGAATAGAGCTTGATGAAGATAAAGATAACCAAATAGAAGATCTAACTCTGGAACTGGACATGTATGTTGAAGAAGAAACTTTTCATGATACAGGAGAGAATAACGAGGGAATTGAGTCTCTTGATTTAGCCGATTTGGAAAATATGCTTGGAGTCGAAGAGAACTCTGAGGAAACTGATAATGAATTCGTAATAGATCTCACTGATTCAACTGAAAAAAATCTGGAAGAAGTAGAACAAAACGAGCAAGATATTGATGCAACCCAATCACTGGATCTGACAGAAATTGAAACTATGCTCGATATGGATGACAGCCCGAATCAAAACGTGGACTCCGAAGACCTAACAGCAGAAATAGAGCTTGAACTGGATAGCGATATTGATGAAGATGAAAAAACTGATGAATTCTTTGAAAAGACTGCAGAAGTTGATATGTCCGATATTGAGACTATGCTTGATATAACAGCACCAGATATTGAGGAAGACCAACAGTCCGATTATCATAAAACCTCTGACACCATAGAGCTGGAATTTGATCTTGATGAAAGCGATAAAGCGGATTTATATAAAAATTATAATTCTGATGTTGAAGATAATGCAGACAAGGATAAAACCAGGACCACGGATGAAGATTCACAAACGACATCAGATCAGGATGTTGCGATCGAAGCGGATGCTGATATCAATGTCACAAAGGAACCAATAAAAAAAATCGGTGAAAAAAAAGTAAACAAACTTGTACTTTGCTTATTGATTGTTGTGTTGATGGGAGGAGGTAGTTACGGCGCTTATACTCTAATTGAGAGTAAGAGTATAAAAATTCCCTATATAAATGAAGCAATAAAAAAGCTCGCTGAACTTCCTTATATAAATGATTTCTTCAAGGATAAAAAAGAAGATATCACCGGCGCCATCAAAATCACACCGGTTGAAAATACAATTACCGGTAAATATTTTAATAATACCAAAGCAGGAGAGCTTTTTGTAATACAAGGGAAAATCAGAAATGATTATGATCATCCAAGAAGTTTTATAAGAGTAAAGGCGAACCTGTTCTCAAAAGGTGGCACTAATTCCAAAACCAGAATAGTTTATTGTGGAAATATTCTCTCTGATCCGGATATTGAAAATCTTGATCTTAATGCCATCACGAAACGATTAATGAACCGTAATGGCGATAACAAATCGAATGTTAATCTAAAACAGGGAGCAGCACTCCCCTTTATGGTGATTTTTTCTAATTTGCCTGATAATATGAATATGTTTAATGTTGAACCGGAAAGCTCTACACCATAAAGACTCTGTATAAGAAATATTTGGGCTTGGCTCTAATTTCGACCAAACACTGAGCTATAATAAAATTTGAAAACCTCTGAAACTCGCTGCGCTCAAACAGCCAGAGGTTTTCAAATTTCACCATAGCTCAGTCCTGACATCT
>JAGGWL010000111.1 GCA_021157555.1 Deltaproteobacteria bacterium
TTAATATGCCGTGAACCAATAAAAAGAAATAACAGATGTGAATATAAATTTTTTGTGCTTTTATTCTACGTGGAAAATTACAAAAAAAACAATATCTTTTTGACAGGAGAGGTGTTTTTTTTACTTGACTTAACCTTTAATGGGTGACCCCATTTTCCCATTGATTAATCGGCAACATGATCAACACAAATCCCCGTTAAAGAATGTCAATAAAGGATAACATTTTGCCCCGCATTTCTATAGAGGTGACAGAAAAGATAATTCATATTAAAAACGGATTTTATACGCATTTACGTAACCTTATCCTCTCGCAGAAAGACCGTATTCGCACTCTTTCAGTCTTGGTTTTAGTTAATTTTGTTATAATGGGATTTGGCTTTTTGACCAGGGTGAAAATCGCCAATATGTTGGGAAAAGAGGGGTTTGGTATGTTAGCCTACGGGCTTGCGCTTGGAACTTTTGGAGGTGTGGCAGTCCGTTTTGGTATGGATAGGACATTGGTTCGAGATCTGATACATCATCGTGATCGATTTGGTGAGTTGGTGGCAGGCAGCGTATTGCTGCGGGGCGCAATTTTTTTCTTTGTTTTATTTGGCATTTTGTTTTGGAAAGCATTGCCCAATTATAACAATAACCTTTCTTGGGCTATAATTACTATATTTATTGCTAGATGTTTGCTTTCACTTGACTTGCAATCTGTTTATGACACATGGCAGAAGATGGAAAGGCACGCCATGTATAATTTGGTTCAAAGGTGCCTCTATTTTGCAATCATTTGGACAGTTGTCATCATCTCGCCTGAAAAGTTTTCCATCAATCTGATTGCTGCAGCTTTATTGGTCACAGCTTTTTTGTATCTAATAATGCAGCATCAATGGGCCTGGCGTCAGATTATATTTAATAAAACGACTAAATCAGTTATGAAGACTGCCCTTTCTATGGGAAGCCAGAACTTCATTATTTTTTTGGCTGCTCTTGGAGGTCTTTTCATAGGTTCCCTGAATCAATTGGTTTTAAAACATTTTTGTGGAGCTGCGGAGCTTGGCGGATACGCTGCCGCATGGACAATTACCAGTCTGGCAATGGCATTGTTGAGTCAGGTATCCAGGATTGGCCTACCCGCAATAGCAAGGGTTACCCGTCAAGATACAGGGCGAGCGGAACGTATATACTTTTTGTTTACATATAGCGCTGTTATGTTTATGATGGCAGCTTCAATCGGCATTCCTGTTTTTTTTTTCCCGGAATTGATTCTAAGGACAATTTTCAGTCCTGAGTACATTTCGGTGGCCGGAATCATGAGAATAATGAGCATATACATAATAATTTATTCTATTGCAATAGTCAGCTCGCAATATGTGGTTGCCGCCCGCATGGAACGGCTCTATTTTTTTAATGTTATATTGGGTGGGTGTTTGAGTGTAATCCTTTGCTATATTCTTATTCCCAAATTTTTCGGATTAGGGGCAGTTTTTTCACTTTTAATCGCACATGGGCTTACTATAGCACTTAACTTAATAGGAATGATAAAACATTTAAAAGCTTGCTAACAAAATGCCAAATTTGCCTAAAATTTCTGTCTGTTCCGGGTGCTTAGCTTGTATAGATTCATGTCCCTGCAACGCTCTTAGTATTAATATTTCAGCGGATGGATTTTTCTACCCGTTTTGTGATTCCACGATATGCAAGGAGTGTGGGCTTTGCGAGAGTGTGTGCCCTGTGTTGAATATATCAAATTTTCCATGTCATGATTTCAAGACACAACCATTTGCGGCGTGGTCTCTTAATGACGAGACACGATTGCGCTCTGCCTCCGGGGGAGGGTTCGCAGAGCTTGCTCATCAAATTTTCAAAGAGGGCGGAGCGGTTGCCGGAGCAATGACAAGGGGCACAGATATTTTTCATACTATTATTGAGTCGCCGGAGGAATTGCAGCGCCTTCAGGGATCTAAGTATTTACAGAGCAATACAGTCGGGGTTTATAGAAAAACGCTTGAGTATCTGCAAAAAGGCAGGATGGTTCTTTTTTCCGGCACGCCATGTCAGGTGGCGGCGATATTGCGCTTTATCTCGGATAAACGTTACACTGGAATGTTATATACCTGTGATTTGATCTGTCATGGTGTTCCGTCACACGCACTTTTCAAGATTTACCTGCAAAATCAAAAGAAAAAGGTACAGGAAATTATCAGCTTCCGGGACAAGGCGGTGAGCTGGAAAAACAGTTTCGCAATGACAGTGAAATATGCAAACGGTGAAGTTAGACGAAACGAATATTCCAAAGACTTCTTTTTAAATTTCTTCGGCTTGGGTCTATCTCTCAGAAAAAGTTGTTATCAATGCCCTTTTGCCACACTATCTCGTGCTACAGATATCAGCTTGGGTGATTTTTGGGGAATAAAGTCTTGGCCGGAGCAGCATAAAAATGGAGTTTCTTTAATTATTGTTCATTCTGAGAAAGGCCTGGATTTTTTAAGGCGCACTAAAGGATTAGAGATTCATTCTGCGACATGGGAAGATGCATTGCCTTTAAATCCGCGCATTTATAACGGCAGAAACATGATGGGGCGATTTCCGCCACGATTTTTTCTAGCCCAGGCCTTGAAGTATTTGCCTTATCCTCTGCTGATAAAATTATATGGCAACATCATGCCAAAAACCCATTTTTGGTGGTGGCCCTATAAATTTGTATTAATATCTTATTTAAAAATGGCTTCACAGATTAAGAGAATCCGGCTGAAAAATATGTTTAAAAAGCTTGGTGAGCAAAAAAAGGATCGGGACGATGAAAATTAATCTTTTGACATTTCACGATGCATTGAATTATGGAGCGGTCTGGCAGGCTTATGCTCTCTCTAGGACTTTGACAAATATGGGATATTCAGCCCGTATTATTAATCTTCATTCTCCCTGGGAGTTGTCGAAAAACAAATCTTTCAACCCCATTGTTCGGTTAAGGCGCCAAAGATTTAAGCGATTTCTAAAACACCACTTGCCGCCTTTTACAAAAGAATATTTTAATTCGGAGGGCATAGAACATGATGTGCCACAGGGAAAGGTGTTTGTTGTTGGAAGTGATCAGGTCTGGAACCCGAGTATAACAAAAGCACTGATGTTCGACTATTTTTTTGAATTTGTTCCAGACGACGTAAAAAAAATATCTTATGCTGCCAGTTTTGGAAAAAAAGAGATCGAATGGTCTCAGGAACAGCAGACTCGCATAGCCTTTTTGTTAAAACGGTTTTACGCTGTATCTGTGCGGGAAAATTCAGGAGTAAAAATATGCAGGGATATAGCCGGAATTCCTGCTGTTCCAGTTTTGGATCCCGTATTTCTCTTGTCAAATTCAGACTATTCTTCTTTTTGCTCTAATACATCTGCAAAAAGTAATGGATTATTTTGCTATAAATTTGACAAAGGTCAGGGATTCATAGAAACCGTAGATTATCTATCAAAAGCCTTGAACATGCCTGCTTATATTATTGATCGATTCAGAATGCGACATCTGTGGGCAATGCCTATCTGTAGCATTATTGATCGGTTCATGGGAAAACGCATAAAGTCGATAACGCTCCCTGATCCCGAGACATGGCTGGGAAGCCTCAGGCAGGCATCCTTTGTTTTTACAGACTCTTTTCACGGACTGGCCTTTTCTATTATTTTTCAGAAGAATTTCATTGTTGTGCCCGCAAATTCCAAACGATTCATCCGGATTGAGGAGCTGTTAAATGAACTTAATCTGGACGACCGTATTTTTTACAGCTATGACGAAATAAGAAGGGACCAACGCTGGAAAGAAGCTATTGATTACAACAGGGTAAATAAAATTTTATCAAGAAAGATCGACTCTTCTTTTGATTTTCTTAAAAACGCTCTGCAATTTTGATATGAAATACATGACAGAAAATTTCAGTGTAATTATTCCGCTTTACAATAAAGAACGTGAAATAAAAAGAGCTGTCAGGTCTGTGCTTTCCCAGACTGTAAAGGATTTTGAATTAATTATAATAGATGACGGCTCCACGGATAATGGGCCGGCAAGGGTTAGGGAGTTTAATGACCCAAGGATCAAATTGATATCACAGGAAAACAGGGGTGTTTCTGCCGCAAGGAACAGGGGCATAGCTGAAGCAAAAAATGAGTTAATATCATTTCTTGATGCTGATGATGAATGGACAACAGATTACCTTGAAACAATCAGACGATTAAGGAGAAAATATCCTGAGGCTGGTTTGTATGCAACGAATTACCAGTTTAAAAAACCACAAGGATATTTCAAGTCACCTAAAATAAAAGGCATTCCTGCTCCACCCTGGGAAGGAGTTATGCCGGATTACTTTAAACCAGCATATTTAGGACAACCTCCTGTGTTCACTTCGGCAACGACTATTCCTAAACAGATATTGCGAATAGTTGGCAATTTTAAAGAGGGGGAGGTGTTAGGGGAAGATATAGATCTTTGGGCGCGTATAGCTCTTGAGCACCCTGTCTGCTTCACTAGAAAATTTTGTTCCATATATTTTTTAGATTCGAATAATCGTGCATGTATAACAAATATTCCACAAAAACCGTTTCCGTTTATTAAAACTGCTGCCAGCTTAATCAAGTCACAACAAGTTAACAGTACAAATATTCAATCCTTAAAAGAGTATGTTGCAAAATTGGAATTTCAACGAATTAAGCAAAATATTGTTGCTGGCAAAAAAAAAGAGGCAAGAAAAATACTGGGATCATTTTCAACAAAAAGGTTTCATGTTTTAGTTTTTTATTATTTATGGTCTGTTATACCTTATAAATTCACGATTACTGCAATGAAATTGAATACTGGGCTGGCATCTATATTTACAGGCAAATTTTCCCGAAAGTTTTGACAATATAAACTATTTTATTCTATGACCGCAAATGACGGTTGGATTTTACAACTAACTGAAATGTTATATGAAAATTTTGCCAATTTTTCATGAAACAGACTAAAAACACCCCAAATGATGCGATTTTTTGTCGTTTTTTGCCGGTTTGGCGTTTAATTCACCCCGGAGGCTTCATGTAATTAGTTGAAATTATTGCCTTAAAAAAATCCAACCGTCATTTGCGGTCATAGATTTTATTTATTTCTGCCAGAAGTTCTATGGCAGGAAAAGTTCTTAATCATGTAGTACCATATCTGCTATTTCAGCATAAAATCAAAAAGGAAGCTATTATAAACAATGAAACCAATCTTTATTATAGGCGGTTCTCGCACAGGATCGACTTTTCTTCAACACTTTTTTAATAACTATACTGATATTGATATAATGCCTGAAGCCCATATTCTTGCCCAACCATGGCTGCATAAAGATTTCGCCCGAGCTGTTAAAGACAATATTGGTGACCTTAGAAAGGATGGAGATATCAATAAACTTATTGATTTGATGTACTCTAAGAAGCTGTATGGCGTTTTTTGGGATGGGATTAAAACATCGGGTATTGATATTTCATCGTTAAAAGATAGGATTATTGATTCTGATAGGTCGATTAACAATATTTTTAGTGCGCTTTTAGTAGCTCATGCAGAAGCTAAAAACAAAACAATTTGCGGGGCAAAATTTCCGGTTCCTATGCTGTATGTTGACAAGCTAATTGCCTGGTATCCTGAATGTAAAATTATTCATACCGTAAGAGATCCCAGAGCCTGTTTTTCCTCTCAGTTTTATAAGCATTACAACGAAAAAAATAATTCTATTAAAAAAGTAAAAGTTAGCTTAGCTCAATTTGTTTATATGAATTTACAATTTCATTGGTCATACAATATGTATAACGAATTAAAAAATGCTGAAAATTATTTTTTGTGCAAATATGAAGATTTAATTTTAAGATCTGAAAAAACAACAAAAGCGTTATGTTCGTTTCTTGAAATTCCGTTTACAAAAAAAATGCTTAACCCGCGTTTAACTTCAATTTCTTCTTATTCCGAAACCCGTGGAAAAAATAAAGGGTTTCAAGCCGCTTCTGTTTATGCATGGAAGAATAAAATGCCCGGAGTTGTGTCGGAGCTGATTAAAATAATAAATTATCGTTTAATGAAAAAACTGGATTATTGGTAATCCTTGCGCGGTGCTTAGCAAAGACAAAAGATTATTTTTCAATAATTGATATTTTTAAAGTTAAAATTATATTTCAATGCTTATTATATATATTACTTTACGCTTTTGAATTAACATAAAATACTATACACTATCATTAATCAAAGCCCATATATTTTTATTTGCTGTAAATGCAATAGATTATAGTCTATTTACATCTTTGTTGATTTTTCGATTTTCAGTTTGTAATTTTTTGGAGATATATTGTTGACCGTAAAACTTACAATATTAATGTGTTTGTTTTTCATAATAGTTTCTTGTATGCCAGTCTATGCAGCCATTTACTATGTTGCTATAGAGGGCAAAGATTCCAATCTTGGCACTAAGATACGTCCATGGCAAACGATACAAAAAGCAGCTGATACCTTGGTTGCGGGTGACACAGTTTACATAAAAGGGGGTACGTATCTCCCTAATACATCTATAACAGCGAAGAATTCAGGAGAGTCTGGTAAGGACATAACGTATTCTGCATATCTGGAGGATACGGTTATAATTGATGGTCAAAATGTATCCTTACCCAATTGGTACGGATTATTTAAAGTAGTAAACAAAGAATATGTCAGAATCATGGGTCTCAAAATAATAAACTCCAAGTTCGCAGGAATATTTGTAGGTAACTCTAAAAATATTATTATCAAAGGGAATTATACTTCTGATACTTCCTCTTCAGGGATTGGAGTCTGGAACAGCAAGAATATCATTGTTGATGGCAATAAGATACAACGTGCATGTTGGCCCACTGACGGTAAACAGGAATGTTTGAGCGTTAATGGTTCTCATAATGTAGAGATAAGGAATAATCATGTTTACAACGGAGGAGATATTGGAGGCGAAGGCATTGATGTGAAGAATGGATCATCAAACGTAAAAGTGTATTCCAATCATGTTCATAATGTATATAGTGCAGGCATATATATAGATGCATTTAAATTTCATACTCATGATATTGACGTTTTCAGAAATGTTGTTCATAATTGTACCGGCAAGGGTATTGTTGCTGCTTCTGAACAAGGAGGATTACTTGAAAACGTCAATATTTTTAATAATGTTGTATACAATAACAAAAGTAATGGTATCATAATTGGCTGGGCCCTAAAACCAAATAATCCCTTGGAGAGAATTAGTGTATTTAACAACACTTGCTATCGTAATGGAGGTTACGGTATCTACATAGGAGCGACAGCAGCAAAGGATATTGTTATTAGAAATAATATTTGTAGTCAAAACATGAAAGCTCAAATACGTACGTATCGGAGCGTGCCACTATATCAGGTGATCATCGAGAATAATTTAATTAATGGCCCAGGTAGCTTTATGGGTGATAAATCTGTAAGTGGTGATCCGAAGTTTATTGCCCCTGACAATGGTGATTTTCATCTGCAGCACAACTCACCCGCAATAGATAATGGAACAGCCATAAGTGCTCCATCTGATGATTTTGATGGTAATGTGCGCCCTTATGCAGGTGCATATGATATTGGTGCATATGAATTGGGCATATGAAATCAAAATAGCTATGATGCTATATTTTCTGCAAAGAGGCAATGGAGAGTAAAAATCTTTAAATGGACCCAAAAGAATATAAAGAACAAATTCTATCGTTAGGCGCGGAATATGCTTTTATTGTTTTGCTTGTAGGCGTATTGGCATACCTTTTTGTCCGATATAGAGGTTACAGGGTTAACCCGCTAATATTTTTTATCATCTACTTGTTTCCTGTTTCGGCGCTGTATGTTGATGCCGGGTTCCATCTTTTTTATCACAGGATTATTGTAATTGGATATTTTTTTGTATTTTTTAAAAGAATTTTATTAGGTAGTACTTCTCCGTCGGGATTAATCAATCCAACAACGATATCTATATGTTTATTTTTATTTGCAACCATTCCCGGGCTTGCAACCTGTATAGGTTATAATGAATATTTCCGATGTTTTTTTTCTATCCTGGCAGGAATTTTACTGTATTTATACATTTTAGATCAAATTCAGGATACTAAGCAACTTGAGAGCCTGATTTTTTCTTGTATTGTTTCCGGCTTTATATGGGCATTGGCAGGCCTGATGATTTTTAAAACAGGCAATACAACTCTGAGCGATATAGATATACTTCAAATTTACAGACTTAAATCATTAGCGAATGATCCTAATTTTTTTGCTATAATTTTAATCGGATTTATTCAGTTAAGTTTATTTTGGGTTATAAAAAAAAATAACGATGACAAATTCTTTGGTTTTGTGGCATTAGTGACCATGGTAATAGCTCTTATATTTACTTATTCAAGGGGTGGTTATCTGGCCTTTGCCGGGATTGTTTTTTTGAATCTGTTTTTCTTTTTGATATTCAGGAAACAATATTTTGTTTTAATTGATTTTAAAAAGATTAAAGTATTATCAGGTATTTTTATAATAGCACTTATTGTATTCCCATTGGTTTTTAACACAATAGGACAAAGATTCGTAAGCATCAAAACTCAAGAACAGAAAGGAAGCGGGAGAATAGATATCTGGAAAGACGCCATTAACGTGATAAAAAAAAATCCTCTTGGTGTTGGATTGAAAAATTTTGAATTGTATACCATAAAACATCGGCATGAATATAAAACAGCAGGTTCTGCTGTTCACAATACTTTTTTACAAATGCTGGCGGAAACCGGCATTGTTGGTTTTTTATTCTATATGTTTTTTCTTGGAACAATTTTTTTGAAAATCAGGTATGCAAAATTTATGAAAGACAAGAATGTTTTTTACTGGTTTACAGGGACTTTTATTTCAATAAACGGAATCATAATTTGTTCACTATTTTTAAGCAATGGATACAAAGAAGTTTTTTTTATTATGCTTGCTTTGTGTTTGGGAGCATATAAATTATACCGGAAAGGCCGTATAAAAAATACATTCGAATAGACATGGTTTATATAAGAAATGGAAAACCTGTTATATCCTGTTGTGTTATAAGCAAACATTAAACATGTTATTGAAAAAGTGTTTTTCAAAATTTCAATTGCTGAATATTTAAGCTGTATTATAGATTCATATATCAATTATGATATTAAATGAATTACATATGAAATTAAAACAAGACTGGCAACGAAACAAGAATAACACAAAAGGTTTGTATGTTATTACTTTTTTTCGTGCAGCCCATTTTTTTGCCATTAAAAAAGAAAACAATAAATTACTTTGGTTTTTAGGTCTTCCGATAATAATTAGTTATAAGTTGTTGATCGAATGGCTGCTTGGCGTTGAGCTTCAAACCAGGGCATCGGTTGGGCCAGGGTTGATAATTTATCATGGCCAGGGGCTTGTGGTTCATGAGACTACCAAAATTGGGAAGAATGTAACCCTGCGCAACAATACAACTATAGGCAATAAAATAACATCATCAGGCAAAATAACCGCTGCGCCAATTATTGGTGATAATGTAGAGATAGGTTCCAATTCTGTAATAATAGGTGAAATTAGCATCGGTAACAATTCAGTTATTGGCGCCGGTTCAGTTGTAACAAAAAATGTTCCGGCAAATTCCGTAGTCGCTGGAAACCCAGCCAGAATAATAAAAACCCATGATGACATTATATAAGGGTGTTGCAAAGATTGCTATTATCGGTAGTTAAAATAGGTAGATACGCCATAATGGAAAAATGGGGTTTTTCTGGGTTAACTAATTGATTTTATTATAAAAGTTTTTTTACTTTGCAACACCCTTTATATAACATTTAGATAGGCAAAAAAGATAAATGAATTTGAAAAAAAATATATTATACATTGCTCCGGACATACGTGTTATGGGAGGAATTTCTTCAGTTATTAAGGGTTATTTGAGTACTGAATTACCCAAGAGACATAATATAATATTAATTGCCTCACATAAGGACGGAACAAAATTTATCAAGCTGATACAAGCAATTACAGGGCTTATAAAAACTTTTTTTTATTTGATAACTAAAAAGATTGACATTGTTCATATACATGCCGGTGATATTGTCAGTTGCAAAAGAAAATACATATATTTCAAACTTGTCCGGTTGTTTAACCCAA
>JAGGWL010000251.1 GCA_021157555.1 Deltaproteobacteria bacterium
TAGAAAAAATAGTAGTCTTGACAGGAGACCATCAGGAGACCGCCAAAGCAATTGCCGGAAAAATTGACGCTATTGATGAAATTTACTGGGAACTTGATCCGGAAGCCAAAGCCGACATTGTTAAAAATCTGCAAGCCCAGGGGCGTTTTCTTGCCTTTGTGGGAGATGAATGATGCGCCTGCTTTGGTTACGGCGAATGTAGGAATCTGTATGCCGTCCGGTGCGGAACTGGCTAAAGAATCATCCCAGGTTGTTCTTTTAAAGGATGATCTAAATCTGTTGTATACAGCCAGGGAGATTGCCTGTAACACCAGGCAGACAATAAAACGATGTTTTAATTCAACAGTGGGAATCAATACATCTATCTTGCTTCTTGCAGGCGGCGGATTGCTTCAGCCATTTGTTTCAGCTCTGCTTCATAATGCAGCTACTTTGGGGATTTTATCTTATGCGGTTTTATCCGGATCAAGAAAACCATAAAATTGACCGGATTTTTTGAATTTTTTCAATAAATTGGGATAAGTATATGTACCAGACACTAACAAACGCTCCTTTTGAAAAATCTCTTTTACTCGTCAAGGTGACCGACCCTTCCCTTGCTTTGCGTTTCAGACATATTGGAGTTTTTGAAGGCATGGAACTGATACGCATTAAGGAGGATGTTAAACTTCAGCCGATAAGGGTTGGAGGCAGCAAAGGAGATGCGGTTATCGGCGGAGGAATGTCATCCAAGATTATTGTGCGTCTGGATGATGGCCGTAAATCCTCCCTGGCTGAAATGGAACCTGACGAAACAGGTAAAAATTTTTTAGTCAAATCAATCCTTGGAGGTCGGAATGCCCGCGAAATGCTTCGTTCCCGTGGTATTGAAACGTGAAGGGTTCTTGTGCTGGAAGGTGTAAAGCCGGCCAGAAATCTTTACCTGTGCAAACACAATCCGATCGTCGTTTCCACTAAAGACGGGTTAAGGTTATTTTTGAAAGAAAAAGATTGCGAACAAATTTTTGTAAAAGAAAAATAAACCATTTTTTAATTATTCCGCTTTTATTCACGCCACTAAAAACTCATCCTGAAAATTTATAGCTCCAATCCAAAAATCATAAATCAAGTCTATAATTATATTACTTTAAAAAAATTTATTGACATATATCAATGTAATGCATAATCTAAAATGTAATGATTATGTAACACTTCAACATATATATTACATTTGCATATGCTTAATATTTTACCTAAAGAAATCAGGCTGGTAAGAGAGAAATATCGACTCTCTATGGCGCAATTCGGAACAATGGTAGGGGCGCCTGCAACCTCAGTTAAAAGGTGGGAGGAAGATGTAAAACCTCAGGAGCGTTTTTTTTTTCAGATTATACTGGTTCTCGGCCTGATAGAGAATCCCGATGAGATATTTTTCGATCTTGGACGTCAGGGAATAAAACTTAATAAAAAACATTGGGACGGGTTTGCAAATCTTGTCAAGGGCGCAAGCAACAGTCTTGCTGTGGCAAAAGAGGCGGGGCTCCCTGAGCCGGAAATAAATAGTGCCCTGGTGTCGGGAATAAATGGACTGCTTGCTTTGATTACAGGAGCATTTGCAGCAAAAAATTCACTCGGTACTAGAATTTATCCCGCGCTTGCTTCAAAAATTGCTAATTTATTAAAATAGTTGAAGGGAAAATAAACGTATGCCGGAAATCAAACTAAGAGAACCGGACATTAATTTGATACCCCTGATTAGAGAATGCAATAATGATGAACTGGATAACCTGATAGGGTACATTACAAAAAAAGGGAGTGTATCGTCACAAATACAAACCACTAAAGTATATCAAAAATATAACCCTGAGCATGTGAAGTATGCTGATGAAATTACAGCCGAGATTCAAAAGTTCGGCGGAAATACAATCGCCAATATAATGCGCTGCGGCAAAGGTGTATTCTACAAAGAGATTGTCTGCGATGTAGCCGATAAACTGAAAGTTAATTACAACAAAAAACAGGATATAGATTTTATCGAGCAGCAGATTCTTTTAAAGGTGCTTGAAAAATCCTGGGAAAAGATGAGTATAGACGAAAAAGAAGCTCTGTTAAAGGGGATAATGGCAGACACAAAAAATATAAACGGATACCGGGAATTCCCCATGGCCATCTTACAGTCTGCAATAATTGCCGGTGGAGGTTATGTTTCGTACAGGCTGTCTTTGATTGTGGCAAATGCCATTGCTAGAACGACATTGCAGAGGGGGGTTTCTTTTGCAACCAGTGCGGCTCTTTCGCGCTGGGTTACAATTTTTGCGGGAACGGTAGGATGGGGCATAACCGCTTTATGGGCGCTGTTTGACGTATCGGGACCTGCATACCGCGTGACTGTACCGTGTGTTTTGCATATAGCCATGCTTAGGCAACTATATATGCTGAAAAATAATATGGTGGAACCTATAAAAGGAGGTGAGGTCAATGTTTAGAATAATAATTTATTTTGCGGCCGGATTTGCAACTGCAAAACTTTTTTCAGGAAGCGGCAGTATTGAAAAGATTAAAAAA
>JAGGWL010000235.1 GCA_021157555.1 Deltaproteobacteria bacterium
CCGACAGGGCATGCTGGTTATTATATATATTCCCCCATGGATCCTACAACCCTGTTCCTTCCTCCATTCTTGGCCTGATAAAGGTATTGATCAACCTCATTGAGCAACTCTTCATACGCATACTCAGGATTGGTCATTTCATGATTTAATTCTGCAACTCCAAAAGAAGCTGTAATAGATATATACTTACCATTCATACGGGTTACCATCTCTGATATTATTTTGCGAAGCCTCTCGGCAAGAAAGCAGGCCCCAGTTATATCTGTCTCAGGAAGTACGATTAAAAACTCCTCTCCTCCATATCTCCCGATCCAGTCCAGATTCGTTCTAATCAAATTTGATATTTTGCGAACAAATTCTTTCAGAACCTGATCACCTGCGCTGTGGCCGAAAGTATCATTAACATTTTTAAAATGATCAATATCGCAAAAAATAACAGATATCGCTCTTTTATATCTCAGGGCTCTTTTTAATTCAGCGGGGAGACGCTCGGAAATACATGCACGGTTATAGCTTCCTGTCAGCGAATCGGTTACAGATAAAAGCTTTATTTCATCATTGGCCTTTTTCAAGGATACCTCCAGGTCAAGAATACGTAATCCTGTATTGAGCCGGGCAATCAATTCAGAATGATTATACGGCTTGGTTATATAATCATCCGCCCCGGCCTCCAGACCTGTCACAATATCTTTTTTTTCATTATTTCCGGTAACAAGTATAATATAAACATAGCATTGATGATTCTCTGCCCTGATTACTCTGCATAATTCCGGGCCATCCATTTCAGGCATCATCCAATCGCTAATAATTATTGGATAGAATTCATTATTAAATTTTTCCATGGCAATTCGACCGTTTTCTGCAGTTATTACTTGATGGCCTTCCTGAACAAGAATTTTTTCAAGAATTTTCATGGAGACAGGATTGTCCTCAACGATAAGAATAGGAAACTTCTGCTTCAAACTCACCATCTTTCTCAGCCTTTTTTCCGGTCCGGATATGCTCTTTAATAACTCACTCAATTCGCTTTAAAGATATTTAATTCTTAATGTTAATCATGTAGATGCAATTTGTATGCCGCCTTGTCTTGTAATAGTGAAGCAGATAGTTGACAATTTTAGAATTTATTGTTAGATACAAATATCATAAAAAACAGCTTTTATTTTGGAAAACAACACAAAAAGTGCTAAAAAATTATCCATTTTTAATCGGAGGTAAAATATGAAAAAAAGAAAACTCGGTCGCGGTGTATCTGTAATAGGGGCCGGAATGACAAAATTCGGGATGTTCAAAAATAAAGATTCAAAAGATCTTTTTGCCGAAGCTTTTAATGAAACCATTGCATCTGTGGACAAAGGTTTTGATCCTAATGATATAGAGGCACTTTATCTGGGAAATTTTTCCAATGATTTTTTCGTACACCAGGCACACTGGGCACCGATAATATCAGATTTGATCGGCCTTGCACCAAAACCTGCAACCAGGACAGAAGGAGCATGCGCATCAAGCGCGCTTGCATTCAGGGAAGGTGTTTTTGCAATAGCTTCCGGATTTTATGATATCGTTCTGGTGGGCGGAGTTGAAGAGATGTCCAAAACATCAACAGAAGGAGTTGCCGAAGGTTTAGCCCTTGCAACAGTTCCTTATGAAGGAAAGGTTGGCTTTACTTTTCCTGGTGTTTTTGGTGTAATCGCAACGGCTTATTTTGCAAAATATGGCGCCTGCCACAGGGATCTTATGAATATAACCATTAAAAGCCATAACAATGCTCCTTTTAATCCCAAGGCTCAAATACCGTTTACAGTCAAGCAGATGATGGATGCAAAAATTGAACGTATAAAATCAAAAGGAAGGCCGGTACCGCAATGGCAAAATGAGATAGACTTTTTATCCGATCCTTCGGCAAATCCTCCGGTTGCATGGCCAATGCATCTTTATGACTGCTGCCCGATCAGCGATGGCGCAAGTTGTATGATTCTTGCCGCTGAAGATATTGCAAAAAACTTTACCGACAAACCACTTAATGTAATAGGTATCGGCCAGGGCAGTGGAAGAGGTTTTCATGCTGCAGAATCGCTTACTTCATTTGAAGCCACCAAGAATGCCGCAAAAGAGGCTTACGGAATGTCAGGACTTAAACCTGAAGATATTCAATTTTCCGAGGTACATGACTGTTTTTCCATCGCAGAACTTATTCATACTGAAGACCTCGGTTTCTTCAAACCGGGGGAAGGCTACAAAGCCGTCAGGGATGGAGTGACAAGACTGGATGGTCCTATGCCGATCAATACTTCAGGCGGCCTTAAGAGCAAGGGACATCCGGTTGGAGCTACCGGAACATCTCAACTCGTTGAAGTTTGGAAACAATTAAGAAATGAGGCTGGAGAAAGACAGGTCAAAAAAAAGGATCTGCGAATCGGAGCGGCTCACAATCTGGGAGGCACCGGAGGCACCTGTACATTCACAATTCTGGAGAGGAGGTAGATCATGGAAGAAAAAATTTTCAGCGACATAGAATATAACGAATATCTTAATGAAGAAACACTGATGGGATCAAAATGCAAAAAATGTAATACTCTTTTTACTCCACCGCGTCCAATCTGCATCGACTGCTATGGTACTGATATGGAATGGATAAAGATGAAAGGCACTGGGAAACTCGCTGCCTTTACATGTATTTATGTTGGGCCTCATTTCATGATTGAAGAAGGATTTGACAGAAAACATCCTTATTGTATCGGTGTGATCGAACTGGACGAAGGAACCAAGGTCGACGCCCGCATTGAAGGGGTAGATCCTACAAAACCGGAAACAATTAAAGTTGGCATGCCTCTTGTTGTTAAATATCTTCACAGGGAAAAAGAAGGGGAAAAACTTACCTATCTGGCATTTGAGCCGGCTTAAAAGAATAGGCGGTTAGAAGGCTATCGTTTCCCAACCTATAGCTTTTTTTGTAATATTTTTCTCTGAAGCTTATAAATCCATGTAGTTAATATTTTTTCATCCCGCTTGTCGATCTCAAGGAACTGGCCGCAATAATGGAGTCTGCCGGTAAAACTGTTTTTTTCAACCCTCGTGACTTTAAGCTTATTGATCTGGACGATCTGCTCGTTCCCCTGCTCCGGAAGGTAAAGTTGACTGTTAATAAGACTCCTGCCTGTTTTAACAACAGAAAATTTTTTATGATCTATTTTTAAGCTAAGGGGAACAGAGCAAAAGCCACCGATACTTATATTAACAAGATTCATTTCATATTTTTTGCTGCTTTCCCCAAAAAAAATTTTTGCGCCGGCAGGTGTGATAATTCTAAAGCCACTTCTCCTCTGGAATCGTTCAA
>JAGGWL010000004.1 GCA_021157555.1 Deltaproteobacteria bacterium
AATAAAAGCTGTAGCGGAAAAACTTGGACTGACAAAAAAACAGGCAGTTATAAATATTGAAAAACATGGTAATACTACAGCCGCTACAATTCCTATTGCAATGTCGGAACTTTATCAGAACGGAAAACTTAAAAAAGGTGACCGGATAATTCTATCTGCATTCGGCACAGGCTTTGCCTGGGGAAGCTTGCTACTTAAATGGTCTATGGATTGAGGCACTGGTAAGTTCATCCCCCTGGTAAACTATTACGACATAGGCAGACCTTGGGGATGGGGATATTTTGCAAATGTCTAATATTGAAGTAGCTGTAGCTCTGCCTGTATTTAATACATATACATATGGAGTTCCTGAACATTTTTACGATCAAGTCTCCCCTGGTAAACGGGTGTTTATTCCATTTGGCCAACGTAAAGTAACCGGATACATACTCGGGCAAGCTCAAAACACCAAACCTGATTCAATAAAACTCATCATAGATATTCTTGATGAATCACCTCTCTTCCCTCCTTCTATGATACCCTTTTTCAAATGGACAGCGGATTATTATATGCACCCTTTGGGTGAAGTTATCAAATCCGCTCTGCCAAAAGGTTTAAACATATATGATACGCTTTGCCTGTCCATAACAAAAAAAGGGAAACAAGCTATTATTAAAAAATCAGTTACATCTATAGAGAAAACTGTACTGAATTTTTTAAGGCATGAATCCTGCAGTCAAAAAAAAATCAAAAGCAAAGCAGGTATACCTGTTACAGATTCTTTAATAAACGGAATGGTAAAACAAGGACTCCTTACAAAACAAAGAAAAGTTCATAGCGGCAAAACAAACTCTAAATCAGAGCGTTATGTATCATTTGTTGATTCGGAAACAGATTATCAGCATAAAAATTCTTCAAAAAAAAAATTGTCAGGGCCAAGAAAAAAAATACTTGATATTCTTAAATCCAAAGGCGATCTTTCTGTAAACGAATTAAAAAAAAATGTGCCGACGGCGATTAATCTTGTCAGATCCATGCAAAAGGATGATCAGGTTACAATTTATAAAAAAAAAATATACAGGGATCCTTTCGGAGAATTGATAATACCGGATATCCCGCCACAGTTGACGAAAGAACAAGGAAAGGTTGTTGCCTTTATACAAAATCTGTTAGGAAAAGGATATTCAACATGCCTTCTTAAAGGAGTAACAGGCAGTGGAAAGACCGAAGTTTACATGCAGCTCTCGGAACTGGTAATAAAAAAAGGACGTTCCGTAATTGTTCTTGTTCCTGAAATAGCTCTGATAACCCAGACAGAGCAAAGATTCCGTTCCCGCTTTGGAGATACAGTCGCTCTCTTGCATAGCGGGCTTTCTGATGGTGAACGCTATGATCAGTGGACCCGCATATTATCAGGTGATGCTTTAATTGCTATCGGCGCCAGATCTGCTATTTTCGCGCCTTTTAAAGATATCGGCCTGATTGTGGTTGATGAAGAGCACGATGATTCATATAAACAGGAACATGCATTCTGTTATAATGCAAGGGATCTTGCAGTTGTAAGAGCAAAATACCTGAACGGAGTTGCTCTTTTAGGCTCGGCAACTCCTTCCGTTCAGTCATATTATAATGCTTCTACAGAAAAATATTTCAAAACATCTCTTACCAGGCGTATTGGGGAAAGCTCCCTTCCTGATATTGAAATCATAGATTTACGTAAAAACAGGGATACAATAGGCATAAGCAGATTTATTTCAAATGAACTGCGCTCTGCAATAAGAAAAACCCTTGACCGAGGCGAGCAAGTTCTGCTTTTTCTTAACCAGCGGGGTTTTGCAACTCATCCTGTATGCGCTGCCTGTGGAGAAGCCATGAAATGTAAAAACTGCTCAGTTACCTTAACGCTGCATAAAAAAACCAATGCATTCAGATGCCATTATTGCGGATATACACGACCATCCGTCTCCCACTGCGCCATATGCGGTTCTTCTGACATCAAGCTGCTTGGGCTCGGCACTGAAAAGGTGGAAGAGGGGATTAAAGCACTTTTTCCGGATGCCAGAGTATCAAGAATGGATCATGATACAACCAGACGAAAAGGATCGTTGTTAAAAATATTGAAAGGCTTAAAAAAACAGAGTATAGATATTTTGATAGGCACCCAGATGATTGCCAAGGGTCATGATTTTCCAAAAATTACACTTGTTGGAATAATTTGTGCCGATCTTTCATTAAACTTTCCTGATTTCAGAGCTTCTGAAAAAACATATCAGCTTATTTCCCAGGTATCAGGCAGAGCAGGCAGGGGAGATATGCCAGGGAAAGTTATTTTGCAAACTTACAATCCTGATCATTTCAGCATAGTAGCAGCTCGGAATCAGAATTTTAACAGTTTTTATGATCAGGAAATATGTTTCCGCAAACAACTTGATTATCCGCCTTTTACGAGAATAATCAGGTTGCAGGTTTCAGGTATGGACAGAAATAAAACATGTGAACATGCAATAAAAGTAGCGGATATATGTAAGCAATTAAAAACAGATAATCAAATCTTTAACTCTGTCATAGTGCTTGGGCCAATTGAATCTCCTGTTCCTAAAATAGCAAATAGATATAGATGGCATCTTCTACTTAAGAGCCGTAAAATAAAACCTCTGCACGGCTTGATTCAGAATCTTTTTTTTGAGAATGCATCCGGAATCAGAGGCAAAAACATTAAAGTAACATCGAATATTGATCCTTTTTCTATGATATAGAAATAAACAGGAGACCAAATTATGATAAAAAAATTATCTATATACATTCTATTGATTTATTCTATTTTTTTTATTTGCTCTTTATCCTTTGCTGAAGAAAACAAGGAATCTATATATTCAGATGCTTTTTTTCCTGAAAAAAATTTTGAATTTGACAAGGTTGTTGAAGGTACACAAATAGATCATAATTTTAAATTGATAAATAAAGGGGATGCCCCTTTGTTCGTTCAAAAAGTAAAAGCCGGCTGAGGGTGTACAACTGTCTCTTTTACAAGAGAAATCTCTCCGGGCGGTGAGGGAAAGATTGACATAAGGGTCAAAACAAACGGCTATGGCGGTCGAAAACTGAGAAAAAGTATTATAGTTCAAACCAATGATCCAAAGCATAAAAAAATCACTCTTGTTATCTCGGGGGAAGTTGAGAAATTTGTTGCTGTTATTCCAAAAAGAGTCACTCTGCGTGGAATTTCCGGCACCAATATTAAAAGAAGCGTAAAAATTATTCCGGAAAAAAAATATCCATTTAAAATAACCGGCTCAAGAACAAAAAAAGGCGATTTTATTGAATATGTTCTGGAAAAATCAAAAAAACCTGAAGAATTTTTTTATATATTAAAAATTAGAAATAAAAGAACAACCAAAGGCGGTTATCACGATATTATATATTTAAAAACAGACAGCAAAATACAACCTGAAATCAAAATCAGCATTTATGGAACTATACTTGACAAACCCATAACAAGTAAGACGACAGGAAAAAATGAAAGAGATTAAAATAGTAGCGTTTGACTGTGACGGAGTCATGTTCGATACAATAAATACAAATCGAGCCTATTATAACCATATTCTTGCAAATTTTGGCAAACCTGAAATGACTCAGGAAGAATTAAAATACGTGCATATGCATACTGCAGATGAATCCATAGCCCATCTTTTTGCCGATTCAGCAAGTAGTTTAAACGAGGCCATAGACTATTGCAACTCATTAAGTTATATGCCATTTCTGAAAAATATGTCTATTGAGCCGTATCTCAAGCCTCTTCTTGGAAAATTGAGAAAAAAATTCAATACTGCTATTGCTACGAACAGAACAACAACCATGGATTGCGTTTTGTCCGAAAATAATCTGGAAGATCTGTTCGATCTTGTTGTAACTGCTATTGACGTGGAACGTCCAAAACCATATCCTGATTCTCTTGTAAAAATTATTAATTATTTTAATATAATCCCTGAAAATTTAATATATATTGGTGATTCAGCGCTGGATGAACAGGCAGCAAAAGCTGCGGGCGTATTTTTTGTTGCCTACAATAATCTTTCCATGAGTGCAGACTTTCATATTAAAAGCCTAAAGGAAATGGAAAGTATAATCAATTTATGAAATTTTTAAACTGTATAATCAGATGAAAATCACCATATTTAAACGGCTTGTATTCGGATATGCAGCAATAATGCTGATGATCATTTTTATCGGGATATATTTGCCATTAAAACTTAAGCAGATTAATGATCTCACTCGCAATGTCGCTGCTATAGATGAAGCAAGCATAAGAATTGTCAAACATCTACAGGAATCTATTTATGCGCAGATAGGCTTTGGAAATAAATTTCTTATTTCAAGGGACAAGGACTTTTTTAGTGAATTTGAAAAAATTCAGGCCTATACAAAAGAAGATATAATAAAAATAGAGTCTCTGCTTGATACAATCGAAAAAAAAGGGGCTTTTACAAGAGCAAAAAAATTATATTTTGCTTATCTTTCCAAATTTAAAAGAGATATAGAGACGTTGGATAATGACCCAAAATATCCTGGCAAACAATATATTAAGGAAAATAACCAATTAGGAGACAAGGTTAACAGGAAACTGGAGAATCTTATAAAAATAGTCAGATTGGATGAAGAAAAAAAGATAGTATTATCCAACAAGATCAGCTTGCATGTTTTTAAGGTAACTTCTGCTGTTGCAGTTTTATCAATCATCCTGGGAGTTCTCATCTCATTTTTTAACACAAAAAGCATAACCAGACCGATACTTCTTTTACAAAAACAAACAGAAGAAATAGCAAGAGGAAAATTTCAGAAAATTTCAAATATTACTTCTCCACCTGAAATCAAAGAACTCTCGGATCATTTTAATAGAATGTGTGAACGGCTGAAAGAGCTGGACAAGATGAAAACTGATTTCATCAGCTATGTATCACATGAATTAAGAACTCCTTTAACAGCCATAAAAACAGCCACAGGTATGCTTCTTAAGGGGGCATATTCAAACAGAAAAGGTAAACAGGATGAGCTTTTCATTATTGTACAGGAAGAGTGCGAGCGTTTGATCAAATCGGTCAACCGAATACTGGATCTATCCCGCATGGAGGTTGATATGATGGATTATCACTTCAGAAAATGCTCCATCATACCAGTTATTCAAAAAAGTATATTAAAGATAGCACCTATTGCCGAACAAAAGGGAATAAATCTTGAATTAACACCTCCTCCCCAATTGCCCTTTGTCATCATAGATGAAGAAATGATAGCCCAGGTCATGGATAACCTGATAGGTAATGCGTTAAAATTTACACCAGAACAGAATACAGTAACCATTAATCTGAATATTTCACAAACTGAAAGAGGTTTTGTGAAGGTATCGGTTTCTGATACAGGTATAGGCATTGACAAGAAACATCTTGCTTTAATCTTCGATAAATTTAAACGAATTGATGAAAAAATTGAGACAGCTCGAGGAAGCGGCCTGGGCCTGTCAATAACCAAGTATATTATTACCGCCCATGGAGGAAG
>JAGGWL010000322.1 GCA_021157555.1 Deltaproteobacteria bacterium
GAAGCCATCAACAACTATCCCTCAACGCCTGCAAGATACTGATAGCCTGGTAATAGAAACATCGAATAAACTAACCTTTTATATAATACCGGATAAAACACCCCATGAGTTTTTTGCCGATTGCGCTGATATTGACATTTCCGGAATTGAGCTGAGCGAAGAACAAAAAAGGGTGAGGAACACTATATTGGGACTTTATCAAAAATCTCATCACTAATTAAATAAAGGAGGCCGTTTATGTATTTTAATCAAAAAGGACCGAAAAATACTGAACAGACGCTTAAACTCGCCTGTGAAAGAGCAAAAGAACTTGGTATCAATGAACTGGTTATTGCTTCTACAACAGGAGATACCGCTTACAAGGCTTTGGATCTGTTTTCCGGTTTCAAGATTACCGCTGTAACTTATCACTGTGGTTTTAAAGAACCTTTTAAGAGTGTTATGGATGCTAACGTTAGAAAAGATCTGGAGGCAAAAAGTGTTAACGTTATTTCTGCCACCCATGCGCTGTCTGGCGTAGAACGATCAATAGCAAAAAAATATTCCGGTTCGCTTCCTGTGCTTCTTATGGCAGATACATTAAAGCTTTTCGGCCAGGGTACGAAAGTAGCAGTGGAGATATCAGTAATGGCGGCAGATGCAGGGGCTCTTTCCGGAAACGATATAGTATCCATAGGCGGATCGGCAAAGGGTTCAGATACAGCTTTGATTTTAAAACCGGCTAATCAGGTTTCTTTTTTTGATATAAAAATAAGAGAAATTGTATGTAAACCAAGTTCTTGTTGAAGCATATCAATCTCTATATCTAAAATCGGCTAAAGTTTTTATTGCTAATACCGATAAAGAATACATATTCTCTCCCTGAATGTACAAGGAGAATATTATGGAGATGGATACTGTTAGTATGGCACAGTCTGCTGTGATACGAGAGGTGGGACCAGGTGTTTTGGATAAATCTTTAAATCAGAAAGAAGAACAAACGTCAGGGCTTGGCAACCATGCCATAGAGGTTGAAAAGACTAAATCGGATGATCCTTCGTTGGGTCAAAATATAGATTTGTTTACATAGACTCTATACTTTCCGGTTTTGTTATAAGGAATTAATAGCAACATATGTTCAGGGAGAGTTTATAATTCTTCAGGCGTGAAAGCTACAACATCATCAATGTTGACTGTGTCAGCAAACAGCATGACAAGTCTGTCTATGCCAAGGGCGTTACCAGAAGCTTCAGGCATTGAATTTAAAGCATCCAAAAATTTATCAGGCATAGGATATTTCTGTTTGCCTGATAAATGGCGGATTTTTATTTCATGTTCAAATCTTTTTCTCTGCTCGTCAGGATCCGTGAGTTCGCTGAATGCATTGCACAGTTCCATGCCGCTTATATAGAGTTCAAATCGTTCCGCCAAATTGGGATTAACAGTTTTTAGTTTTGCAAGAGCGCCGCAGGCTGCAGGATAATCATAAAGAAAAAGCGGTTTTGTCATGCCCAGTTTCGGTTCTATTTCCAGCCCTATGATTTCGTCCAATCTATCCTGCTCAAGCGCCGTCTGCATTGAGATAGAAGAAAATTTTTCAAAAGCCTGGGCTACACTCATTCGATCCCAGGGGTGACCCAAAGAAATTTTTTTACCTTGATATTTAATCTGTCTGCCAAAACCGGTATCATGAGCGATTTTTCTGATTAAATCCTCACACTGCTCCATCATGTCCAGATAATTACTATTTGCGGTATACCATTCCAACATGGTAAATTCAGGCAAATGTTTTGCGCCTCGTTCAGATTGCCGGAAGCACCGGCATATTTGAAATATTCGTTTATACCCGGATGCGAGCAGCCGCTTCATGCATAACTCAGGTGAAGTCTGTAAAAAAAGATCACCCGTTTCAACTGCATTTATAAATGCTTCAGGCGCGGGAGCAGGTATCCGAACAGGAGTCTCCACCTCTATATAGCCGTTGTTATAAAAAAAACAGCGCATGGATCTTATGACAGCCGCTCGTAATTTTAGTTGTTTTTTAAATAGATACATATTATTGATCAATCAATATATTAGCATATCGTTCAATTCGCAACCTATTAAAAAAAACGTTCATCCTTTACAGGAACAAAATTTGCAAAGGCCAAAGAGATTAATATCCTTATTGTCAGATTAAGTGCCATCGGAGATGTGATTCATACTTTGCCAGCTTTGAATGCTATCAGGAACAGGTATCCAGGTGCCAGGATCACGTGGCTGGTGGAAGAGGCCGCAGCAGATTTTGTCGTTGGGCACCAGGCCATTGACCGTGTTATTATTTCAAGGCGTAAAAAGTGGATTAAGGGTATTTTCAGCCGGGCGTATTTGAAAAATTTGCGGAAAATATTCTCATTTTTAAAACAACTGAGAGATACAAAATACGATTTGATCATAAATTTTCAAACTCTTTTTAAAAGTGGAATTCTGGTAGCTTTAGCAAAAGGTAAACGCAAAGCAGGATATGGGAAAGGTATGGAGCATATGGAACATAGCTACAGATTTCTTAATGAGCGTATCCGGCCGGTTGATATGGACAATCATGCTATTTTAAGGAGTTTAATGCTGATTGAATCCCTTGGTATTAAATCGAAAGAAATTAAATATAATCTGCCTGTATTTAGTACAGATAGAATAAAAGCTGCTGAGCTTTTACAAGCAAACAGCATCAGAGGTTCCAAACCTGTCATAGCAATTAATCCCGTGGCAAAGTGGCAAACAAAGCTGTGGTACAACGATAAATTCGCGGAACTGGCAGATCGTTTGAGTATGAAATATGGGGCTCGAATTATATTTACAGGCAGCAAAGATGATCTATCTGTTATTGAAGATATAATTTCCCGTATGCATACAAAAGCAGCTATTCTGGCCGGAAAAACCACTTTAAAAATACTGGCTGCAATTTTTGAGATGGTAGATCTTGTTGTTTCTACGGATACAGGCCCTATGC
>JAGGWL010000295.1 GCA_021157555.1 Deltaproteobacteria bacterium
AAGCCCTGTTCTAAATAAAGAGATTTGATGGAAAACAGGTCTTTATCCAGGATTTCCGGTACAAAAATTCCCTTATGCAAAAGGCTGGGAGTTCTGGTCAATATCTGGGCGGTTATTATTTTCTTATCAAGCTGCTTATTGCCGTCAACCTTTACGGAGGCCACAACAGAACATTGCCCCTCCTCAATCAGAAAACAGACATGGCGTACTTCAATCCGACGCACTTCAGGCTGCACTTTATTTATTTCTTCATCATTTATTTCTTTATCACCTTTTTTTTCATCAAGCCTGATTCCGGTTGACAAATATCCAGCCTGCCGGTAACGGGCTTTGATATTTTTAATACTTTTTTTAATGCCCCTGTCATTATGGTTGCCTGATTTAAAAAGTGTCAGATCTTTTTTCAAGGTCATCGCCCAGAACTTGTGATTTCCCTTAAAGCTGATGTCATAGCGATCACCTTCGTTTATTAAAAGGCTGACTGATAGGTATTTTTCAGATGGGCTGGGTGTAATTTCATGGCTGATGGTCACATCCGGATAATGCTTTTTTCGATAAAAGGCGATCAAGCGTTTAATATCCCGTTTTAAGCGCAATTCACTGAATCGGCCGTATGCTCCTCCAAGAGATGAGCGCCAGACACTCATTTTGCGTTTCAAGGCAGCAGTGGAAAAAGCCCTGTTCCCTTTGATTTCCAGTTTTTTAAGAGCAAGATGGCTACCCTTTTTTATTTTAATATAAACATTATAATTTCCATCTTCAGAGTCCTGTTTTGCCTTCACAGAAACCTGAGGCGCAAAATAGCCCTCCTGGAGATAGCGCGTGGATATCAGACCGGCCTGTTGCAAGAGAACCTCTTTTACATAACCATCACCTGCATAAATGGTCATTACAGCCAGAACTTCATGCTTAAAAAGAGGATAATTGCCCTGAATCTTGATATCTTTAATTCGCCGGAAAGGAGTCAGGGTAAAAGTAAGGATAAGGCCCTGGGGGCCTGTTTGACTTTTAGTTTGAATAGTATGAAACTGCCTGGAGGCTTTTAAGGCTTTTATGGAGGTTTGTAATTTTTTAGCTGTAAAAACCAGGCCTTCCTGTAAAAAGATCAGATGTTTTACCATCTTTTTATAATAGGCTTCCCCATAAGATTGTTTAGTGCGGCCGTCTTTTATTATCACCCTGATTTGTGAAAGAATTGCAGGGGAACTATCATTTGTCATAGCGCTCGATGCCGAAACAGCCGAATCTTTTGCTCCCCAAAAAACAAAAATTAAAAAACAGCAAAAACAAATATACAAGTGTATTTTAAAACCCATTATCTGAATTCGATCTTGAATATCAGGCCTCCGCCATAAATTCCCCGATCATCCTGAAACCCGTTGACAAAGATCTGATCAAAAAGTTGATACTCTGAAATCGCCCTCTGGTTCAGCTCGTCGTTTTTTGATTCAACAGCATATTTAACAGTCAGGCGTCTGGATAATTTTTTTCCCACAGTGACTTCAACCCGATCCGGATCAAAGTCCTGATCGTCAACCTCATCAGTGGTTTCCACTTCCAGAATGTCAATGCCGGCGCTTTTTTTAATATCCTCACCCAGGGTGCCCTCAATTAATTCAGCCAGCAGTTGGTATGTTGATTGAGAAACGTTGCCATTTTCCTCTATCAGCTCCTGGGAGGTCTTGCCGAATAGCAGTAAGGACAAAACATCTTCATCTTCTTCAGGAGGATCAGATCTCAGGGTAAGAAGCAACTCTTCAGGCGTACCGGAAACTTTCAGATAAATTTCCCAGGTTCGGACATTGACTTCACTCAAAATATCCAGCTCCGGATTTAATTTATAAGGGTTGACAAAATCAAGCACTCCTTTGCGCACAATAAAATCTTTTTTCAGATATGTTATTCTTCCTGAATTAACCCTGGCGCGACCTCTGATTAATGGCCGTTTTAAAGTGCCCGTCAAATGAAGATCCGGGCTAAGACTCAGATCTACCAGATTATTCTCTACCTTAAAAGGGCTACGGGATTTTAAGGCTATATCTAGTTTCAGATTATTTAATATGGATTGGTCATAATTTTGGAAAGGCGGTTTAAATTTTCGTTTTTTTTGACTGACACCTTTTAAAAGATTAAACTTTACGTCTTTGTAATAGGTTCCATCCAAAAGAACCACCTCACCTTTAATTTCTGAATTCTCTCTTGTTCCTTTAATAGACAGGGAGGTGTTAAAAACCAGATCCAGCAAATCGGGAACCTCTATCGGTATTTTATGTGCGGACAGCAAAAAATCGGCCTTTTGGGGCTGCCATTTTGCCAGCTCAAGTGAACCTGTCAGCTCAAAGCGCCCCTCAGCCATTTGCCCGGAAATAGGCTTTTTTATTTCAAGTTGCCTGGGTGTCAGTAAAATAGTACCGTTTATACTTCCAAGTTGTTGTTCTATAACCGGTATAAGCATCCCAACATTTTCAAGCTCAATGACCGCCCGGATTTCCGGCTGCAGCAACCGGCCCCGGAGTGTGGCTGAAATATGCAGATTACCTTCAAGCTCGTCTATTTCCTTATCGTCCGGCTTTTTAATAAAAAGATAAGCTGCCTTTAATGGAATCAAGCCATCTAAAGAAAATGTCAGAAGCCCTTGGAGCTTACCAGCGCCGCTCAGGGTCAACCAGCCATTTTGGAGAAGGAGAAATTTGCCCTGCGAGATTGAAAATGTTTTGTTCTGAAAATTTGCTTTAAAGCTATTGGAATCCAGCAGGGGTTTGTTGTTCAAAAACAGCTTGATATCAGACATATCAACTTTGGCCTTGATACCGTCAAGCTGATCGGCATTACCTGCTACTTCTATTTTACCGGTGAGCCGACCGCTTAACTCTTTTCGGCCGGCAGCCGCCAGATAGGCAGCAAGATCTGTATCCTGAAACAGCAAAGCAGCTTTAAAATCTTTTGTTTTAAGGTTATAAAGGCCATTTAGATCAAAATTTAGTTCCCCTTTAATCTTTGCCTGGTGGTCATTCAAGGCAAAAGAGAGATTAAAATCATCCAGGGCTTTTCCATTGAGCCGCATCTGCTTCAAGCCGGCTTTGCCTGTGATCCGGGGGTTGTCAATTGAACCATGGCCATTTGCTTTTAAAAAGAGGCGCCCTTTGGCGATGCCAGGTTTTTTTTTCTGAAAGAGGGTCAGGATTTGATTTAGATCAGGGGCGCTAATGCTCAAATCGCTCAAAAGGGCTTTTGCCTTAAAATTATAGGTTCCTTTGGCTGTCAGGGAAGTTTCCTTTACCTTGGCCTGCAACCCTGTTAAATCAAGAATGCCTTTGTTTATTTGTAAATTCGCATTCAGTTTAAAATTCATCGGCTGATTTTTTTCTTTTAGCGTCACCTCATCAGCAGTTAATTTTAGTTGGCTTGTAATTTCTAAAATTTCAGGATTAATGCCCTTTCCTTTAAGAGATAGCGTCCCGCTGACCATTCCGGCAAGAGCCCCCTGGCGTAATAAGCGGTCTGCTTGAAGGTTTTTCGCCTTAAGATCAAACTGATAGGCAATCTTGTTCAGGTCTAAAAACAATTTAGATAATTTAGATAATTTTTGATCCTGTGCGATCATGGCAGCTTTTAAATCTGTCTGCCCGGCTAAATCAATTTTTCCGCCGGCTATAGCGACATTAAACCGGCTTACAGATAGCAGTCTGTTATCCAGCGCCAGGTTAACAACAGCTTTTCCCACAGGAAAATCGCCGAGTTTTCCGCCGGAATAATCAAGCTGAAGGGTTCCTGCCGGATTTTCAAGCGGGCCTTTTAATACTCCTTGCATAATA
>JAGGWL010000218.1 GCA_021157555.1 Deltaproteobacteria bacterium
AAGAATGGTAAAATTTTCTTTTATAAAATTATATTTTTTTTTGATTGTCGGATTTAAATAAATATACTGCATATTAAATTCTTTTAGTCTTTTTAAGGCATTTGACACTTTTTCGCTGAACGCTATATGGTTTTTACGAAAGCTGTTAAGTAATATATCTGTTACAAGATTATGCACAATAGTACCGTTGGTGTTTCCTATTACTTCCACACTTTCCCTGGGGAGGTCGGATCTTTTAATAACCGAGAGGCGGATGGCGTCTTCTATGTCACGGCCTATGTAGCTGATAGTGTCGGCCATCCTGACAACACATCCTTCCATGGTCATGGGCACAAAGTGAGCTTTAGGGTTATTTTTTTTATTATTCAGCTTTTTTTTAAATACTTTAAATGAATTATCAGCACAAGGTTTAAGCAGTCTGTTATGAATTTCACCATCATGGCAGAGAATACCATCAAGTGTTTGTAAACAAAGATTCAATCCCCTTCCTTTTCGTTCGACTTTATCAAGAAATTGAATACTCTGAACACTATGAAGAAATTGTCCGATATTATGTGATTTGCATATTTTTGATAAAAATTTTTCACCATCATGTCCAAAAGGGGTGTGACCAATATCATGACCAAGTGCAATTGCCTCTATAAGGTCTTCGTTCAATCGAAGGTATCGTCCTATAGTTCTGGAAATTTTGGAAACAAGCTGCACATGAAGCATTCTGTGCGTAATATGGTCATTTTCTATAAGATAAAAAACCTGTGTTTTGTCGATATAGCGTGTATAGGCAAGTGAATGGAGGATACGGTCAACATCCACCGAAAAGTTTTGGCGGTAACCATTATCAATAAGCGATTCATTTAACCGGCGTACTCCCGATTCGCTTAATGCGGCTATTTTAGAGAGTCTTGTAGACTCTCTCTTGTCCAGCGATTTTTTAATTTTATCAAGAGGCATGTCGTAACGTTCCAATATAAAAGATATTTATGGAATGGTATTTTTAATCGTAGGGGTAAACCCCCGTTCCTATATTTCGCCACTTTCAATTAATCTCTCCATTAGCGCAACATAGTTTATCCCGAATTTCTTGAAACCTTCCTTGCCGTATTTCATGTTTGCTTCAAGCACATAGTATTTATCATCATGTTGAATAATATCAATACCCACATCATTCCACCGGCATTTTTTTGCTGTATACAGGGCAAGATCCAAAGCGTTTACGGGGACAGGTTTTAAACTTACAGACCCTCCAGCCGCAATATTGCTGCGAAATTCACCTGGAGAGGATATACGCCAGTATGCATGTACTATATTGTTACCGATGATAACAATCCTTATGTCCCTGTCTGACGGCAAATATTTTTGAATATAGGCAGCATGTGTTTTTTCGCAATATTCTGCAAGATCATTTTTATTTTTAATAAGATATACACCTCTGCCCATGGCGGATCCTCTTGGAATCTTGCCTATAAAAGGAAAACTAAAATAATCTGTTATAGTTGATTTCTGATATTTCCCGTAAAAAATTTTTGTTTTTGGATGGGGTATATTTAAAAGTGTAAAAATTCCTGTTTGCTTGATTTTATCCTGAGCAAACAGATAAGTCTGATGAGTTGGAAAAATTTTTTTCCGCATGGCATTAAACAAGTCAGCATAAAATGTGCTTGGATAGTATATTTTTTCTGCGTTTCTGATCAGTTCAGCCTCAGAAGCACTATAATTTGAAAAATCAGGTTTAATACCAATGGTGATTATATTTTTACAATCTTTAAGACGTGCTTCAAGAGCTATTTTTTTTGTTTTATTGATCATTGGTTCAGTTTAAAAATCGATGGCTCAATGGGAATATCTGTCCAGTATTTATCAATATCAAGATGTACAAGAGCATCATTATCAGAAATTAAAAATCCTGTAGGGATATCATAACCTTTAATTTTTTGTATTCCATCAAAAGCAGCCGAGTATACAACAGAGCCTTTGGAATTGATAAATTCAATATGTTGTACAGCCTTTGTTTTTGTATCAAAGAAAATTTTTTCTACTATTTCCCCACTTTTTTTCCCCCAATTTTTTTTTTGAAGAATAAGTGTTGATACATCCGATTCTGTATTTTTTTTTAATAAAACATCAGTATATTCTGAAACAGGAATCCGACCGGTTAGCAGCGCTATTATATGAGTTATTTTAACGGGTATTGAAATAATTTTATTCAGGTCCGCGTTAAAGGATTTTTTATAAAATTTTTTACTATGATGGAACAGAAAATATATTTTTTTGCCGTTTCCTGCAATACTTATGTATGGCTGTCCGGCAGTACTGAGGATTTCCATACGAATTTTATCAGGAAATGAGCCCGCCCAGGCTATACGTGTGCTTTGATTGATTCCATTATTATAAAACCTGATTGTGCCAATTCCTTTGAATGTTTTTAGTCGGCAATTTGTTTTTTCAAAAAGAGCCAGAATTGTTTCTGCGTCACCTTCTTTTTTTGATGATGGGGATTGAACCTCGAATATACCAGGCTTTTGCGGAGTTGTTCCAATAATGGCACTGCAGGATGATAATAAAAAAGCAATAAGAATACCTGGTAAAAAAAAGTGCTTAATGATTACTATTCACCCCTCCCAGTTTCTTGATTTTTTCTGTAAGCTCTTTGTTATCCTTTGGTTTTAGCTTTAAAGAATTTTTGTAGGTTTCAAGAGCATTTTTTTTTTGATTCATTTCCAGGTAAACATCACCCAAATGTTCCATTATAACAGGATCATTGGATGTCATCTCGACCGCCTTTTTAAGGATTTTTAATGCTTTTTCAAAAAGGCCTTTTTTATAATAAACCCAGCCTAAACTGTCAGTAATATAGCCGTCATCAGATTTATATTCAAGAGCTTTGAGAATCAATTGCTCGGCCTCATCAAGATTCTCTCCGGAATCCGCATAGGTATATCCGATATAATTTAAAGCATCCGCATGTTCAGGATCTATTCCAATAACTGACTGCATCAATTCGATGGCTTTTTCCCTTTTACCATATTTGTCATAAACAACACCTAAACGGAAAAGGAGTTTAGTGTTATCAGGATCAATTCTAATTCCTTCTTTAAAAGCATCAATTGATTTTTCATACTCCCCGGCTTCTTCATAAAATATTCCAAGATACAAAAAATATTCCGGATTATCCGGAATATTTTTTATTAATTCTTTTAAGATCTCTATGGCTTTATCTGTCTTCCCCTGTTGCTGATAAAAAAAAGATAGATGAGCGGCGGAATTTTCATAAAATCTTGAATCAGGGGTTACTTTTTCAAAATATTTTATAGCCGCATCATGGTCATTAAGTCCGTCAATGGTCATTCCCGTCAAATAGTTTATCTCCGAACTTTCAGGAGCGCCTTTTAACATACCTTCAAGAATTATCCTTGCATCATTAAATCGTTTTTTCGTCAAATAGAGCTGAACTATCTTTCTGATTACATTATCGTCCGACAAACTCCTTTTTCCAAGCTCCTTTAATAAAAAATCTGCGTCTTTGGGCTTATTGCTTTTTGAATAATATAAGGATAACTCCAGAATTACTCTGATGTTACGAGGATCATATTCAAGTATCCTTTTACATATTTTTTCTATCTGCTTTGTTTTATTAATAGTTGAATACAATTTAATAAGCTCAAAGTGTGCTTCTTCAAGCTTTGGTTTGAGTTCTATAGTTTTCTTATATTCCTTTTCGGCTTTGGCATATTCTTTTTTTTCAAGATGGAGCTTTCCTAAAAAAAAATGTCCAACATACGATTCAGGAAAATTTTTTACCAGTCTTTCATATATTTTAAATGCTTTGTTCGTGTCATTCTCATTCATATATATATTGCCGAGAAGAACATAAATCTCTTTGTTTTTTGGATCTGTTTTTATGGCTTTTTCATATGTTTTTTTTGCTTTTTCCAGATTTTTCAGACTTTGATTAATTTTTCCGCTTATAATCAGAAAATCTATATTTTCAGGATGCTTGTTCAATATTTGTTCAACTACTTCTAAAGCTTTTTTTGTATGAAACTGATGCAGATACAGCATAGTCAGTTCTTTGTGCAAGTATATTGATTCAGGATCTTTTTTTAACGCTTTTTTAATATACTTGACCGCTTCAGAATAATTACCTTTTTTTATTTGAATCTGCGCTTCTGTAAAATAGTAGTATTTCCCATCGGATTTAAAAAAAGAGACAGGTTTTTTAGGGGGCTGCCGTATATCCTGATCAATTGCTGCCTTTATTTTACAACCTGAAAAGATAAAAACCAGAATTATAATTATGCTCAGCTTATTACAAATATCAAGTTTCATTATTTATGATCCTGTGTAGGAGTATAGAATTTTGTATGAAAATTATTTCGTCCCCGTTCCTTAGTCTTTCAAATTAATTGTGTCCGAATATACGTCAAAATCATGTATTTCTTTTTTAAAAAAAGTTTTCATTTTTTTAATAATATTTTTTTCTATCTGTCTTACGCGTTCCCTTGATATATTATAACGATCGCCTATTTCCTGTAATGTAACAGGATCATCAGAAAAAATTCGCAAATTAAATATATCAAGTTCTCTATCTGTTATATTTTTTTTAAATTTATTAACAACATTATGCAGCAGCTCGTCAACCTCTTTTTTGGCAAACTGATCTTCAACAGATACTGCATCAACATTTAATATTTCAACACGTTTTGTGTCTGAATCATCATTAATCTTGGCATCCAGAGAAACATCCCACCCATCAAGCCTCTGATCCATATCTACTATTTCTTTTTCAGAAACCCCCAGCTTTTCCGAAAGAAGTTTCGGTTTTGGATCAAAACCATCGTCAATTAATTTTTGTTTCTCTTTTTTAAGTTTAAAAAATAACTTGCGCTGCCCTTGGGTTGTTCCGATTTTGACAAGCCGCCAGTTATCCATGATAAATTTTAATATATATGCCTTTATCCAGAATGAGGCGTAATATGAAAATTTTACATTTTTATAGGGATCAAATTTTTTAACTGCCCTCATGAGGCCAACATTACCTTCCTGGATAAGGTCTAACAGATTCTGCATCCAGTTCCTCTGAAATTCCATGGCTATTTTAACAACAAGCCTTAGATTTGAAGTAATCAGAATATATGCAGCATCATCATCATCATTTTCCTGGATCCTTTTTCCGAGTTTTATTTCTTCCTCTCTTGTAAGGAGTCTGTGCCTGTTTATTTCTCTCAGGTATCTCTGAAGAGGATCATATTGCACAAGCGCTTTTTCAGAAGTTTTTTGTTTGACAACGATCTTTTTGTTCTTCGTTTTATCCGGCTTGTTCATCTTGACCCTTCATCCTGTTTTATTATTTTTGTTTCGTCCTTGTTTCTTATTTATATAAATAAAATATCTCTTTATAACAAATAAAAAAAAACGGCTATAAAAATAATTTTAGTGGACAGCATGTTAACAAAATGATAGAAAGTTCAAATTGATGCGCGCCTGTAGCTCAGATGGATAGAGCAACGGACTTCTAATCCGTAGGTCGCAGGTTCGAGTCCTGCCAGGCGTACCATTAAAAAATCAAGGCTTTTGGGAATTTTTTCCGGGAGCCTTTTTTGCTTGTCCGGTAGTCCTCCGGTAATCTTGTAAAATTATACTTTCGCAATAGGGTATTGGAACAACCCTCTCCAGAACATCAAACCGTCCTTATCTTTTACACATTTCAACATCTTAATCAGTGAGTGTCAAGCAACAATTAGTCTTCAGCGCTTTTTCTGTTGTCAGATAATAGAGAAACTGGATTTATACCCCAGAGGAAGGTGGGATTATTACCGCCTTACTGCAACGAGGTATAATCAAAGCCTTGAATAGCTGGATTATCAGGCGACCACGGTGTATTGTCTGGAAACAGTGGAAGAACTCAGGAACTAAAGTACGAAACCTGAAAAAGCCTGGAATTGCTCATAAGCAGGTTGTAAGCTGCGGGAATGCCCGCAAGAAACACTGGCGTATGAGCATAGTCACGTGGGTGGTTATTGCTTTGCCAAAACAATATTTCTTCTATAAAGGATTATTCCTGCCTGGAAATTGAACCTTCTTGATCAGCCGAACCGCCTTTTGCACGCGATCTGTATGCCGGGTTGTGTGTGAGGGCACCTTAGTCATGGGGAGTCCTATCCCGATGTGCCTTTCTCATTCCCTGGTTAACAAATCGAGGTAGGACACCATACAAGGGCCCAGTACTTTTAGGAAAATTGTGTAACTTACAGTTGAATTCAATATCAATCTCAATAGTTGAACTGTGGTTGTCTAAATTGCGAGCGATTTGTGTCGCATGGCCATCTGGAATGCTATCGGATAAATGAAGGAGCGATATTTGACCAGAATTGAGGCCTCTTTTTTTCAACGTTGATGTCTTTTGAGTTGTCCCCCCACACAAGAATTTTAATTCTGCCCGATCTAACTCAATTTCAAAAGGAGATAAATTGATCACCTGAAGCCATATATCAAACGAGGCCGCTTCTCCAAGATTAACCGTGGCGTATTCGTGGCGCGGCCTTACATCAATAAGAACCAATTCTCCCATTCGCTCTTTCGTAAATATTTTTCTTAGAATGAAAGGCGGCAGCCATTTAAAGATCTTCCATATAGATGATATTGATAAGCCCTCCAAAATTTACCTCTTTATAATGTCGCATAACGCAGAAGTCAGGTGCAGCCAGGGTTACCACAACCTCTGCTAAAAATTATATATTTCAATTTTACCACAATCTGCCAAAACGGCGTAGACCCTGGCTGTCACCTGAACTGACAGGTTATGAGTGTATTAATTCTAATTTTTTTGGATCAAAACCAAATGTTGCACATAGTTCACTCTGAAATTTTGAATTAATTGTATTGAACAGAAAGCGATGCGGCTTATGTGCATCTAACCAAATAAATAAGTGAGTTTTCTCGATATCCTCTTTTATTCTACCCTCTGATACGTGCTTATATATGGGGAATACCGCTCCACCTTCAGCAAAGAAATTACCTGTTGTTACCGCCATTAAATCCAAAAAACCACTTTGTTCATCTTCATTATAGAAAGATAGTATATTTGGTAATTTTTCATCAGCATTAACAGCATCAAATTGTTTTCGGGCTTTGTGAATATGTGCAGATAACCGATTGAACACAGGATCTTTGCGCAGACCTCCAACCATTTCACCCGGTTTCGATTTTTCTAATTTATCATCAAGCCATGTATCTTTTTGAGCATTCTTGACTTCACAATAACTAAATAACTCAACGTCTTTATAAACACGGTAGTCTGGAGTTTTTCCGTTCCCAAGTTCTTCTTTATTGAATTTTTCTGACTTCAAACCGTAACCTGATAAGAAGTTTTTTACTATCTGTTCAGAGTTCATATCTATTTTACCTTTTACTCATAATCGCGGTGCTGACCGGCACCGGGGGCCGCACAAGCAAGCGTAGCTTGATTGTGCGGTTCACGGTGTCCGGTCAAGTACCTTGTTCTGGCGCGGAGCGCCGGAGCAAGGTACTTGACGAAGTCA
>JAGGWL010000091.1 GCA_021157555.1 Deltaproteobacteria bacterium
GTTATCATTTTCTGTATATCTTCCTGGCTGAAAATAAGCTCATGGGCTTTATCAGGATTCAAATAGCGGGCATCAGTAATAATACAGGGAGAGATAATGGTAAACAGATCATTTTCTTTAGCGTAATACGCTATATCTTCCAATTGATCGACATTCAACGGCAGAACGGTAGTTTTGAGACCAATAACCAAATTAGAATACTTTTTCCTTAAGCCTTTAAGCCCCTGAATCGTTTCATTGACTTTGTTCCAGGCATCAGGATAATTCCTGATTTTTTCATGGATCGCACCAATTGCATCCATAGCACACACCATAACAAGACCGATATCATGATCTTTCAACATTGGAAGGGCTTTTTCAACATATGCCAAAATACGGTCAGTCAAGAAACCATTAGTGGTAATAGCAATGGATTTAAGTTTTCTTAAATTTTTTCTTTTGAGTTCACACACACCTGAAAAAAAACTTGGGAGATCATTTACGAGGAAGGGTTCTCCCCCAGTCACGTCTAATTCTCTCAGGTCTGACAGGAGATCATCGGAAAGGAAATCAAGCCAATCATTTATTGACAGGTTAGGAACTTTGGAAGAAATTTTCCAGATGTTGCACATGATGCATTTGGCAATACAGTTGTGAGTAATTTCAAGGCTGACGGCCTGCACCTTGCCCGGCGCCCCCCGCCAGTGTAAATACTGAAAACGCAAACCATTCATAAAAAGCTTACTGGCCACCTTCAAGGTGGGCACCATCACACTATCTCTATCAGTAGTCATAGCAAGAGCTTTCGTCATCTATAAAAGCAAAATCTGCCGGTGTGTTCCACAAATAGACGGATTTTCGCAAGGCACACCGATCTTCAACCATCATGAAATCACCACTAACAGCATAAGCCCGACCCATACAACCTCCTGCACAATGCAATCTGCCAACACACTCCTTACATGCTTCAAGTTCTTCAGTCCGACGGCGATATAAATCAGGAAGTTCAGCCCAGCGCAATGCCGCCTCGTTGAGAACTTCCTCAAAAGGTCGATGATAGACCCCATGAACCCCATATATTTCTATCGGCAGCATGACGCAGGGAAACATCTGTCCATAGGCATTGATGTATGGAGCCTCTCCACAGATGCAGCCGCGTAACGTCGGAGTTGACCGCCCTGCATACCATTCAAGTGCAGCAATGTTGCCAATTTTTGTATATCGTGATCTAAACTCTGCATCATGATGAAAGAGAGATAAAAGGTCCCTATACTGGGATGGTCTGGGCGGAGCAATTTGCTCGGTTTTCCCAGCCCGTCCTGCAGGTACCAAGGTACCACTCACCAACCCTCCGATCCCTAAAAAGTCCACCATCTCAAGCAAGAGCGGCAGCTCCATGAAATTATGTTCCATTTCCGTGAATGCTACAATGCTTTGCTTGCCCAATCCACCTTCGGACAGTGCTCTCAGGCCGCGCGAAGCAAGCTCAAAGCTTCCCGCCCCTCTAACATAATCATGGGTCTGGGCGCTGGCGCCATCAATGCTCACCTGGATAGATAATCCATCGCAGTGTAAAGACTTCAATGCCTCTATCTCCAGTCCGGATAACAACGTAGCATTGGTCTGCAAACAAACTTTTTTTAACTTTGACTGTTTGCAGGCATAAGAAAGAATTTCAAACCAATGGGGATGAGTTAACGGCTCCCCCCCGGTCAGGCAAACTTCCTCAACTTCCAATTGCTCCAAGACCTGGATCATCTTGATAATTGAAGCATGGGAAATCTTGGTGGTGCAAGCTGAGGGGAGACTTTCCGGCCAGCAGTGTCGGCACTGAAGGTTACACTCATTAGTAATCATCAATGTCACTTTTTTGGGTGACCGCAAGCCGACATGCATTAAGTGCCCAAGCGCCTTTTTAATTTTTTCAATGTTGCCTACAACCGTACTCATCACGCCCTTCTAGCAGGATTTCTCCAGGTAATTGTCGGATTTACAGCATTAAAAGAGGAATGTTTGAAACAATACCACCAGACGCCCAATTGATATGACAGCTGTTCAAGAGAAAAATAAAAAAGGAAAGAAAAAAAGTTTAATCTTGGTTTTTTGACAAAATATTCCGTTGTTCCCACAAAAAGATGCATGCCGATGATAGCCGTGAAGGCCAATGGTGACAGGAAATAAATAAAAACAGTAAAAACAAGATAATAGCGGGAAACAAAAGCACAACAGTGATAAAGAAAAGCAAAATAGGTACGAATTACTGACAAAAGTAATTTGTAAAAAGGAATATGAATTCCTCGCTGCAATATGCCGGCAAATTTAGAGAGAGCCTCCGTGACAATCACGAGGCCACCTAATATGAGAAAAGGCATAGAGCTACAAACAATGCCCAAGACTAACAACACCCAAAATATACTGGCTCCTATGGGGAAAAACATTTGCTTATTTCTATCCGGATGTCGTTGTTGCAACATAGGTTCCGAGGTACCATAATCAAAACGCCTGCTGCTGAAAGATTTCAGTTCGTTGCGATGTTTGTGGTATATTTTACCTAATGGCCTGAATTCAATGAA
>JAGGWL010000002.1 GCA_021157555.1 Deltaproteobacteria bacterium
AAAGAAGATCCTTTATTAGGATAAAAAGGGATACAGTTTAAGATGTCCACTTTTAGTCCCCCCATTTTTTTTGCAACCTCCTCAATATGATCTTCATTTATTCCCGGTAAAATAATGGTATTTACTTTGGTTGTTATGCCTTTTTCTTTTAAGCTTGCTATTGCTTCAAGCTGCTTTTCCAAAAGTATTTTTATTCCTGTTTTGGGGGCCAGCGTCTTTTTGCCGTACCGGATAAATGAATATATTTTTGCTCCGATTTCAGGATCTACTGCATTTAAGGTTATGGTTACATGGCTTACCCCAATTTGCGCGAGTTCATCAATATAAGGCTCAATGCCCAACCCGTTTGTTGCAAGGCAAAGCATCATTTCCGGATATTTTTCCCTTACCAGCCTTAAAGTCTGCATTGTCTCTTTCGGATTTGCAAAGGGATCTCCAGGGCCTGCAATGCCGACAACAGAAATATTTTTTGTCTTTTCAAATACAAATTCCAGATATGCCATGGCCTGGTGCGGTGTAAGCACAGCGCTTGTTACTCCGGGTCTGCTTTCATTGACACAATCATATTTACGGTCACAATAATTACATTGTATATTGCATCTTGGCGCTACCGGAAGATGCACTCTTCCAAATTTTCCTCGTACTTTTGCGTTAAAGCATGGATGGTTTATCAGATCCATTTTCATTCTCCCTCAGGCCGCTTTCAACGGTCTGATTTTATTATAATTTCTTCAACCTTCAACCTAATCTCTACATATAAGTATAGCCTACAGGGGATTCATCCTGCCGTAATGCGATAATAGTATTTGAAATAGTATCAAAAAGCTGCTGTGCGCCCCTGTAACCAACGTGAATAATTCTGGCGCCTCCAAGCCGGTCATGAATTGGAAATCCCACCCGGATCAAAGGTTTTTTTATCTCTCGCGCCAGTTTATATCCCTTACTGTTGCCCAGCAAAAAATCAAGATTTAATGTTTTTGCCGCTTCTCCTATTTCCATAAAATCAGCACCTTCAAGGATTGTTATTTCCTTATTTTTCAAATCAGGTATTACCTCGCCAAGTTTTTTTTCAAGATTACCGCTCTTTCCGCCTGAAGCACAAAGCACTGGAATGATTCCGATTTCTGATAAAAAGGAAGCAAGCCCCACAATTAGGTCTTCTTCTCCATAAATTGCGGCTCGTGCTTGGAAAATATATTTATGACCGTCTGCATAGGCGTCTATAAGTCTGCTTCGTTCTTTAATATATTTTTCAGGCGCCGGCTTACCGGTAATTGCTTTAAGCGTATTAAAAAACAGATCGGTTTCATTAATGCCGATTGGAATGCCCAGACTAAAACAGGGAATTTTAAAACGCTCTTTTAATAATTTCCCGGCGCTCTCTTCTTCGGCAAGGATTCTTCCAAATTCTATACTTGCAGATGCTTGTCCCATGGAAGCAATATCTTTTATTGCAGTACCACCTTCAGGTATTTTCTGGTATTCAGTCCATAAAGGTCCGTCAAATGTATCGGAGTAATCCGGAAGCATTACATAATCTGTCTTAAAATCGTTAAATATTTCTTTTAAATATCGAAAATCGGCCGGCGATAACATGCCCGGAAAAATATTTATATGCTCTGCTTTTTTATTTCCTTTTACAGATAGTGAATCAACGATAGACCTCACTGCGGCGTGAAAGCCGTCGATGTGTGTTCCTGAATAACTTGGGGTTGAAACGGAAACTATTTCCGGCTGTTTTTCCCCTGTGTAATTTTTTTTATAATCCCTGAGCATCAACCCTACATCATCTCCGATAGTTTCACTTAAACATGTGCTTGCAATCCCGATAAGTTCCGGTTTATATTGTTCTATAATATTCTGGATTGCCAGTTGTAAATTTGCGCCTCCTCCGAATATAGCTGTTTCTTCCGTAAAATTTGAAGATGCGATATCTATTGGCTCATTAAAATGGCTTATCAAATATCTTCGTATATAGGTCGAACATCCCTGTGAACCATGAAGCAGGGGAACAGTGTTTGCCACGCCTTTAAAAACAAATGATGCTCCAAGAGGGCTGCAAAGCTTGCACGCATTTCTAACGGGCGTGTACTCTTCTTTTATTTTGGCTTTCATAATTTATATTCCCCCTTTTCTTCCTTTTTTTTCGGGCGTAAACTGCCAGACAGGGCTGGTTACTGAACCATAAACCTCTTTTGCAAAATTTATCATCCCATTATAGCCCGCAAGAGAAATTTTTCTTTCATGATTATGATCACAAAATCCTATCCCGAGTTTAAAGGCCATAGGTCTCTCCTTTACGCCACCCACAAAAAGATCTACTTTTTTTTCAAGGCAGTATTTGGAAAGCTCCAATGGGTTGGCGTCGTCAACTATCACTGTTCCATCCTCGCACATATCTCTTAAAAGTTTATAATCATCCTCATTTCCTGTTTGAGATCCGGCAAGCACAACTTCCATTCCAAGGGTTCTTAATGCCTTTATCATGGAAAAGGCCTTAAATGCGCCGCCCACGTAAATCCCAGCACGTTTTCCGGAAAGAATTTTTTTATATTTTTTTATTTCAGGCGAGATTACCTTGATTTCTTCTTTCACCAGCTCTCTGGTCTGCTTCATTATTTGCAGGTTATCTTT
>JAGGWL010000247.1 GCA_021157555.1 Deltaproteobacteria bacterium
TCTATGAAAAGCTTTTCTCATTTAATATCCAACCCGGAAAAATAACTTCATATGCTTTTTTATGGCAGCAAAAACTTGATACTATCTCAAATTTCAGCAAGGCTGAAACCGGCTTTATCCATCTTCGCAAGGATGAATGCTCTTTATATTTTTATGCAAAAGGGCAGTTTATCTTTTCACGCAATATCAAGCTTGCTTCCGCTACTGACATTTCCGAAAATTTCGACCTGTTAACCTACGAAATAAATCAATCCCTGCATCTTTTTTCTCAGCAGTCCAAAAAAAATATTGATCGCTTTTACCTGTTGTCCGGGAATAAGCAGGACGCCACTTTACTGTCGCAAAAACTCGAAACAGAAGTGCTGACAGCAGAATTCAGCATTCCGGAACAATCCAATCTGCAAAAAAATGTCGAAGATTCCACTCCTTTTGCTTTTTTTAGTGCTGCTGATCTTGATTATTCCGGCAACCTGCTCTGCATAACGCACAATGATGTAAAAAATGCTGAAAAATGGGAAATAGTTTTAAAAACAGGTATCATCGTTGGAATCATTTTTTGCTTACTGATGATCGGCGAAGCGGCTTACATATCAAAAGCAAACAGATTTCAAATCCAAAATAAAGGCATTCAATCCTCAATAGCGCTGGAAGAAACAATCAGTAATTTTTCTGAAGCGGTTGATAAACTAACCACGGAAATTAACCGCCCGGATTATCAGAATATAGTCATTAAAATTATTGAGTCTATTCCCTGCAACATCCGGATCAGTGAAATAAAAATTGAAGCAGATTCAGTTCAACAGGTTAATTTGAAAGGTATAATAAAGGCTTCCGGTCATTCTGAACTTCAGGATAAACTTTCAGTTTTTTTGTCCGGCCTGAAAAAAAATATTAAACCAGCCGCAACTCTATCAATAGATGATATTAATATAAAAGATTTGAAAAGCAGCGCCATAGAAAAATTTTATAATTTTGAATTCAGCTTTAACTTGTCATGAAAAATAATATAAAAAAATATTCTGTTTGTGTTTGTATTCTCTGGGCCGCAAGCTTAATCCTTTTTTTTGTAAATGTTAGCCAACTCAAAATGCTGACAAAAGAAAAATCAGGCCATTTGCTGCACCTGGCTCAAAAACAATTTATAAATAAATATTCCAAAGAAATTGAAACGGCATTTCAAAAAGCAGGCTTACTCTGTAAGAAAGTCGAAAGCACGAAGATCTGGGTTCTGAATCTAAAAGAGGATTTTACTGCCCTGGCGGCAAAATTCGGGCTCTCAAAAATCATCATTCAAAGCCCTCAAAATCAGTACCTTAATATGCAGGCTGATGTGCAAACCAGGATACAGACCACTAAAATCACATTATCCTGCGAAGGACACTTAAAAGGCTTTATTGAGCTTATTAATGCCGCGCATAAAAAATATCCGTCGCTTTATTGCAGCAAAATGGAAATTATACTCAACCCGGCGGATATAAACGATAAATTTAATCTTTGCATGACAGCAAGGTATAAAAAAATATAAGATGCTGACATTATTTGATAATAAAAAACCAATTTTTATTGGAGGATGGATTTTAGTGGCTGTTTTGCTGCTTTTATACAATGGTTTTGCGATAAATATTTTTTATAAGCCACAGGCTTCAAGCGGCATGGAAGATTTGGCGCATCTTCAATTTAACTGTGAAGACTTTTTAAAAAAGCAAAATTTTGCCGAAAAGAATAAACCTGATCGAATCGACTATGACCGGTTATTTTCAAAATTTACAAAAAAATCAAAAATTACCCTTAAAGCAGCCGCGATCCGGGAAGAGACTAAAAAGGAGGTGATCAAAAAAGTCGAACCAAAGCTTCCCGATCTTACGGGGATTGTTAAAAGTTTTAATGTGTATGGGAAAACCCGCCTGCTTGCAATGCTTGATGGTCTGGTTCTGTCGGAGCAAGAGATAATTAATGAATTTAAAGTTGAAAAAATTACTGAAAAAGGAATTACCCTGAAAAAAGGGGAAGACTCCTGGTATATCCAGGCGCCTGAAGTTGTTTTTTCTCTGGGAACACGGACAAAATAATAAAAGGTTCAACGCCTATGTATTTTTCCATAAAATCAATAAAATTTACGGTTTTTATTTCTGCGCTAATATTTGGCAGCTCTGTTTTGCAGGGATGTATCCATCTTTCAAAGCCCGGAACAATCGAGCAGCCGGAATTGGAAAGGATAGATCCCAAAAACAGACTAATCAATGCAAGTAAATCTCATCGTCCGGGCTGCCCCGGGCCTCCGCCATTTTTGGAAAAACTGGAACCTGTGAGTAAAAGCGCAAAAGAAGATTCAAGGCTTTTTTCTTTTGTTTTTAATAAAATAGAGTTTGGAGTTGCGCTTGCAGCACTGACAAAAAGTTCAGATTTGAATATATCGGTTGAATCGGGCGTTAATCTTGCAAAACCGGTTACTGTGCGTTTGAAAAATGTAACCCTTGACGAAGCGCTGGAGATGATTGTTACAAAAGGCGCCGGTTATGTCTGGAATATCAAGGAAGACTGCATTTACATCAAACGGTTTGTGGAGAAAATTTATAACTTCGATTATCTGGATCTGACAGGCACAACGGAAATTGAAGTCGGCGGAGATATGCTGGCATCAAGTGTGGAAGATTCCGGGGTAGCCGGAAAATTTAAAGTAAATGCCGAAAAAAAAGAAGAATTCGGCAATATCTGGAAAGATTTGCAGGAAATGCTGGAGGGTTTTAAATCACCCGAAGGCCTGCTGCGGGTGAACAGAACCGGCGGGGTCATCTATATGGCCGATTATCCGGAAAAAGTCGAGGCTATGGTGAATTTTCTGGATTCCATATCGGAGGTTTTGCACCGGCAGGTCTATATTGATGCCAATATCTATGAAGTGCGTTTAAGCGATAAAAACAAGTATGGTATAAACTGGTCAAATCTTGCGACAACTTTTACATCCAGCTCCGGTTTCTGGCCTGATTCTTTTAATTTAAACGTTAACTCCGGCTCAATTGTTTTATCCGGTCAGTCGAGTGTTACGGCTGCGCTCGATTTTTTAAGAACCCAGGGAGATGTAAGTGTTCTTTCAAACCCGCATCTTTCGGTTATGAACCGCCAATCTGCTTTATTAACGGTCGGATACCAGTTCCCTTATGGTAGCATAGATGGTGTAGACCGGGATACGGAAACAGGGCTGATTACCTATGGATCTGAAATAAAACGGGCTATTTTAGGCATCCAGCTTGGGATAACCCCGCAAATATCCTCCCAGGGAATTATTACACTCCATATAGTGCCGACCATAACCAGAATCCAGAGAAAAGAAGACGTCAGTGTGCCGGTGGCAGCCAATGAGGTGCAGGTCATTTCAAATCCTGTAATTGACTTGCAGGAGCTCTTTACCACAGTAAGGGTAAAACATGGCCAGACTATTGTTTTGGCAGGTTTGATTAGTCAGGTAAAAGATATAAAGCACGAAGGCCTTCCTTTTTTAGGAAGCATACCTTTCCTGGGCCGCCTGTTTCAAAACGTGGAAGATAATCTGGAAAACAAGGAACTGGTAATTTTTATTACCCCATATGTCAGAAAACCAATTTAGCCGGAATTATTTTTATCAAAAATAACCCCTGGCCCTAAAGTTTTAAAATTTTTACAGGATAATAGATTACAGGCAAGCTTTTTTTGATTAACTGTTTTATTTTTATGGGGAGGAAATTTTATGCAATTGATAAACCTTAAAAAAAACCAGTCCGGTTTTACGCTGGTTGAAATCGCAATTGTTCTTGTTATTATCGGTCTTTTGCTGGGAGGCGTTTTAAAAGGTAAACAGATGATAAACAGCGCCAAGGTAAAAAAAACCATAAAAATGGCGGATGAACTCCGTGCGGCAACAATGACTTTTTATGACAAATACGGAGTTTATCCGGGAGACGAAAATAAAAAGAATATTCCACCAAAAGACAAGAACGAGGGCAATGGAACTGGATTCATGGATGAAAAGGAAAAGTATATGGTATTCGAAGATCTGATGAACGCAGGTTTTATATCAGGGAGTTATGACGGAGAAAAAGACCTCCCCCAGCATGCGTTTGGCGGCAATGTTGCGATTTACTGGACGACTGCCCTTAGTGCACCTGCTGATAATTATATTGTAATGTGGAATCTGCCCTGGGATGCCGCCATGGAGATCGACATGAAACATGATGACGGTAAAGAAAAAACAGGATCAATCCGTTCAAGTGAAGCATATGATGAATCAAGCGGCCCCATAGGTTATATTATCTGGGCTCTTTAATCAAAATGAACAAGTATCTCTTACCGATTACAAAACAGCACGGTTTTACTCTGGTCGAGATTGCCATTGTGCTGGTAATATTAGGTATTCTGGCCGGGGGCGGCATGTCTCTGCTCTCAGTTCTGACCGAACGGAAAGCCAGGAACGAAACCATTGCTTATTTAAAATCAACAAAAGAGGCTTTGATCAGTTTCGCCAATATCAGCGGCCGGCTCCCATGGGCGGATACGGATAATGACGGAA
>JAGGWL010000347.1 GCA_021157555.1 Deltaproteobacteria bacterium
ATTGTATTATATATGGAACGAGAACGAAATAACTTTTACAATTTATAAATTCATGGTTCAAGATAAAAAAAAAATAAAAACAATTATCGCTTCACAATATTTTTTGTATTTCGGTGTGATGGGGATATCGTTACCTTATTTTAATCTTTATTGTTATCATATCAATTTAAGCGGCTTTGAAATCGGAATTTTATCAGCCACAAGATCTTTAACAATGATACTGTTCCCTATAATGTGGAGCATAATTGCCGACCGGTTTAACGCAAGAAGACCTATTTACATTTTATGTAATTTTGTAAGCGCCGGGATATGGGCATTCTATCTTTATACGGATCATTTCCAGGCAATGCTTTTAATTACAATCTGTTATGGTTTTTTCTTTACCCCTGTCATATCTTTCCTGGAAGCTTTTACTATGGATATCCTGGCCGGGGAAAAAAAAAGTTACGGCAGGATAAGAGTATGGGGGACAATAAGTTTTATTCTTGTAACAACTTTTCTTGGTGTGCTGATAGATTATTTCCCAATAAAAATTATAATTATTCTCATACTGGCTGGATCATTGGTTCAAGCTTTGATCTCAACAAAAATACCAGGAACTGTAATCCGGAGGGATTTAAACAGGAGAGAAGTAAAAAAATTTTTAAATAAACGACTTCTAATCTTTTTGTTTTGTGGTTTTTTGATGCTTATGAGTCACGGCGCTTATTATTGTTTTTTTTCCATACATCTTAAGCGCCTCGGATATGGTAATACCTTTATTGGAATAGCATGGGCTTTAGCTTCAGTTTCCGAGATTCTGGTTATGGTTAATTCCGACAGGATTTTCAGAAAAATTTCTCTGGAAAAAGTTCTTCTCTTTTCCTTTATTGCGGCAGCATTAAGATGGTTTATACTTTATTCTACTGAGTCGCCCTATCTCATTCTTTTTTCACAAATTTTTCATGCTATAACTTATGGCACATTTCATATGGCAAGTATTCTGTACATTGATATGCTAACCGACGATTTTAACAAAACTTTCGGGCAGGCAGTCAATAATGCCGTTTCATACGGCTTGGGGATGATGGTTGGTTTTTTGTTAAGCGGCTATCTTTATGGAAAAATCGGTTCGCCTTCCCTGTTTCTGATGAGCCGCGTTATCGCTTTAATCGGAGGCATTGGGCTATGGGGATTTGGTTTTTTAACCGGAAAATCTGTCCCCGTTTCCAATTAATCAGTTGATCTTTATAAAAAATTTTTGTTATAATTATTCCCTTTATAAAATTGTGACAATCGCTTAATCTGAACGGTTAATATTATTATGCAAAATAAAAAAACAAGCAAGCGCAAAGAGAAAAAAGAATTAGTAGCTGACTGGTCATCTCTTATAAGGGTATTTATAAGACCTGAAAATGAAGCTTCCAAGAATATTTTAGTAAAATATATGCGCCCTATCCTTTTTGGATTACATGATTTTTTAAATCAACATGTTGGAGTCACACGTAAGGTCAGCCTGAAGGATATGTCAACTTGTTTTACAAATTCCATTATAAACGAACAACCTGAAAAAAATCTGGATTCTCTTATAACGGATCTTATTGAAAATATTGCGCCACATGCTGTTAATATCGCTTCTCCTTATTTTGTTGGGCATATGACTTCCGCTATACCATTTTTTATGGTGCACCTTAAAACAATAGTCACCGCCCTTAACCAGAATGTGGTTAAGCTTGAGACGTCAAAAATTGTTTCAGTCCTTGAAAGACAGGTTCTTGCAAAGATGCACAGGCTGCTTTATCGACAAGAGGATTCTTTTTATGATGAAAATATTCAAAATCCCAATACAACTTTAGGTTGTTTTGTAGAGGATGGCACACTGGCTAACCTTACCGCTTTATGGGCCGCAAGAGATAATCTTTTTGCACCCCGAGAAGGGTTCGAGGGTGTAGAAAGAGAAGGGATTCTGGCTGCGTACAATGCTTACGGAATTAAAAGATGCGTTGTACTGGTCTCCAGACTTGGGCATCTCTCTATCAGGAAAGCCGGAGGGCTGCTTGGCCTGGGAAATAAAAATATTATCCCTGTAGATGTAGATAACAACAATAGAATAAAACTTGATAGTCTGAATAATATTATCAAAGATATTAAGGAAAATGAAAAAAATACCAAAATACTGGCTATTGTCGGTATTGCAGGCACAACCGAAACAGGAACAGTAGATCCGCTTGAAGAGCTTGGCAATATATGCGCTGAAAACAAGATACATTATCACATTGATGCCGCATGGGGAGGTCCGACCATCATGTCTAAAAAATATAAAGGACTCCTGAAAGGGCTTAAACTTGCAGATTCCATAACAATAGACGGTCATAAACAATTATATATGCCTATGACTTGCGGTATGGTATATTTTAAAGATTCCAGGTATATGGACGCAGTCGCCTATCATTCAACCTACATAAACAGGCCGGGTTCTGTTGACCTTGGAATTAAATCAATTGCCGGATCAAGAGAAGCTAATTCCATAATATTAGACAGTGCTCTCAAAATAATGGGCACACAGGGTTATGCGCTTCTTATTGAACATGGTATAGAAACAGCAGCCGAATTTGCGCAGGAAATAAAAAACCGTCCGGACTTTCAGTTGATAACCGAACCTCAACTCAACATTATAACTTACAGAATATGTCCTTTAAGGATACAGCAGAAACTTGCTGAAGCGATTCCTGAACAGAGAAAGGCTATTAATCAGCGCCTCAATGAAATTACCCGAATTATTCAAATACTTCAAAGGGAGGCTGGAAAGAGTTTTGTATCAAGAACGACCCTTATTAGCGAAAACAACCTTCAAGAAGAGATTGTTGTTTTTCGATGTGTGATTATGAATCCTTTAACGGACATAACGATTCTCGGGAAGGTTCTGGATGAGCAGAAAAAAATCTATAAAATGATATTGCCTGAAGATAGATTGTAAAAAAATGAGGACAAAATAACTTGATTTTTTGAATTAGTCTTAGGAGGAGCTAAATTTATAATGAAAACAAATTTGATTGAGATAAAGCAGGAGGATCCTGGCTTTAATTCATTTTTCGGATCATGGATCTGTAGAGATGATATAAATTTTATTGTCGATGTCGGCCCTGCCTGTTCAGCGCAAAAACTTATAGATTCGTTACATTCTACAGGAATAGAGAGGCTGGATTATATACTTATTACACATATACATATAGATCATTGCGGAGCTCTGGCTGATATACTTGAGCATTTCCCAATGGCAAAGGCGATTTGCCACGCCAAGGGCATAAAACATATCGTTGAACCTGAAAATCTTTGGAAGGGAAGCCTTAAAGTCCTCGGAGATATTGCCAAAATGTTTGGCCCTCCAGGATCGGTTGCAAAAGAAAGATTAATCCCGCATACAGAAACAGAAATAAAAGATCTTATGGTAATAGAAACACCCGGTCACGCGGCTCATCATCTGAGTTTTTGTTATAAAAATTTACTCTTTGCCGGTGAAGCCGGGGGTAATTATTTTCTGATAAATGGGGAAGAATACCTGCGCCCCGCCACACCGCCAAGGTTTTTTTTCGATATTTTCGTAAATAGTGTGGATAAGCTGCTGGCCCTGGATGATCAGCCTATCCATTATGCACATTTTGGCAGTGCAGAAAGCTCTCACAGACTTTTAAACAGATTCAGGAAGCAGTTATTTCTATGGAAAGATATTCTTTTCGAAGAATTTCAAAAAGGCGGGGATGATATTATAAACCGATCTATTGATGTGCTGTTAGAAAAAGATTCCAACCTGGAAGTTTTTAGTAAAATGGATGCCGAAACACAGAGACGGGAAAGAAATTTCCTGAGGAACGCGGTAAAAGGATTTTTGGGATATTTCAAAGAAATATTTTAATTATTTGATATTATTGTTAATATAGAATCAACTACTATGGTTTAAACAGGTCATCAAAAACAATTGACCGTTCCTTTTGAGGCAAAGAAGTGTCCGCCTCAATCGCATCACGCAGATCAGCTTTAGAATCCTCATCAATCCACCAGTACCAGTATGCGCTTCTTTCATCACCATATTTTGAGAGTACAGTCTCAGGGGTGCCGAAACGATTCCAGTAAAGAAGACGAGTATAATTTATGTTCCATAATAAAACATAGGGAAAATCCTGACAAACTAATTGATCTATTTTTCTGTATATTTTGTTTCTTTCGCTAATATTAAAATTTGACTTTTGTTCTTTTATCAGGCGATCCACCTTTTTGTTTTTAAAACCTGTTATATTATTGCCGCCCTTCCTGTCCGCCTCAATAGACGACCACATCCCTTCGGGATCTTTAAAAATGCCGGAACCCCATGAAGCCCATGTCATCTGAAAATTGAATTCATCCATATCTTTCGCCCATGCAGCCCAGTCCTTTTTATCTATCACTAATTCTATCCCCACATCTTTAAGATCTTCAGCATAGATTGCAAGAAATTTTTCTGCGGCAGAACTTCTTGTCAAAAATTTAAAGGAGAATTTTCTATTATTTTTTTCAAGAAAACCTGTTTTAGAGTTAACAATCCATCCTGCTTTTTTCAGCAGTCCCCTCACTTTTTCTTTGTTCATTTCAATCAGGGGATTCGGGCATGGTATATTTTTGGAATAAAGATCTTCAAAATAAGATCTGTGTAAAAAATATTGGTTATACATCAGGACGCTGTTCATTTTTTTGCGGTCAAGTAGCAGCGCCATAGCTTTGCGAACCCTGATATCATCAAAGGGAGGTCTCCTTAAATTCATTGCAAAACCCTGAAAGCCTATGGGCTTATGGTTAAATATTTTTTGTTTTACAATTCGATTTTTTAAAAAATTTCCACCGCCGGTTTCATTTATCCATATTCTGGAAGTGTAAATAGGGAAAAGATCTATACGACCCTTTTTAAATGCTTCAAATGCATTTTCACGTTCCGCAAAAAATTTAAACTTGATTTGCTGAAAGTTGCCTGTTCCCAACGAAAATTTGGCATTTCTGTTCCACCAGTCTTTGCGCCGCTCCAAGGTTAGGAAAATCCCCTCATTATTTTTTCCTAACCTATAAGGGCCTGATACAACAGGAAAAGCAAAATTAATCTTATTGAAATCTTTTTTTTCTAAAGCCTTACGAGACAGAATATGGAAACCTCCGGCAGTTCCAAGATTTTTCCAGTGAACATTTTTAGCAACAAAGCGGATAGTATAATCGTTTATAAGATCAGGCGGATAAAATCGTTCCATATCTACTTTATGAGGACCTGTAAGATTTTTAGGATCCATAATAGTATCGTAAGTAAATTTGACATCAGATGCTGTTACAGA
>JAGGWL010000071.1 GCA_021157555.1 Deltaproteobacteria bacterium
AATCTAACCAGTCCATGCAGACGGACACCAAGTGAGTGTCGTCTTTTGTAAATATTAATTTAATCATATCATCAGTTTTCACCAATTCGGAAGTTCTAGTATTGGTGCCGCTGATTTCGGTGTTCGGTGAAATGACATATGCCAGGAAATTTGAGTGAAGATAATACGATGAACGAGCCTATTGAGAAAGAAATTTACCTTAAAATACGGCAATCATATGATGAAGCGGAACTTGAAGTAAGTGGGAGATATGATAAATGGATTTTGACATTATCCGGTGGTGCGTTGGGGCTATCAATTACATTTATCGAAAAAATTGCAAAAAATCCAACACCTGACACTCTTTTTTGGCTTAAGTTTTCATGGGGCTGTTTGGTTATATCACTGTTAGCCGCATTACTGTCGTTGGTTACAAGCCAATCTGCAATAAGGGAAAACAGGAAAGAACTAGACCTGGCACATTCAGAAAAACGAGATCCCAGCCTTAGCTTTCCAAGATGGTTTACGTACACCACAAATGGATTAAACTGGGGTTCTCTATTTTTATTTATCCTTGGGGTAATATTTTTGTGCATTTTTTCTTTTAAAAACATAGATCAAAAAATAGCAAATGGAGGAAATAATCATGGCAAAAAAACCACTCAAACCACCAGTAAGACAGCCTCAGAGAGAAAGGATAGAGGAAGGATACGTTCCACCACCACCTCCACCGAAGGAGGAGCGAGGATACGTTCCGCCACCTCCCCCACCGAAAAAGGGTAAAAAATGAACAATATCGGTACAGATGCGGTACTTAAGAAAAACCGGGATGAGAAGAGCTTAAAAGACATAAAATGAGATTGTAAGTCACCGAACAATCGGCTGCAAGGGACGGCAAACAGCGCGGCGGTTTTTCAAAATCGGTACTCCGCATAAGGTTCAGTGGTAATTCAAAGTTGGTTGCCACGCATGTTTGCCGCCCCTGAGCCGTAGCGTTATGCTCATAGAGAGAAATTATCATGCTTCAAATTATTTCAGGAAAATTCTTTGAAAGTGACGACAGGTTTGCCCACGACGGAAAGGGAATCTTGTTCTCCAATTATTCGTGGGTTCAACCCATTGAGACCTGTGTGGCTACTCTTGAGCCGGTAGATACATACGCCTCTGTATCATCGTATGTTGTTAGTTACTGCAATCAAATCGAGAAGGAAAAACCGCCTGCCAAAAACGTACTGGTTAGAATAGGGGATTCAGAAATAGTTGAACAATTCATGATTGTTTGCTCTTTTTTTCTGAATGCTTTTTTTCATCAAGATCGAAGTGTTGTTGCAACTGCCTGTCGTGATCAGAGATATAGTTCGTCTGATTACTTTATACCGTCGCAATTTGTCCCAAGAGTATTTTCCCGTCAAATAAGGGGAAACCTGAATGAGACGGAGGAATTTACAGAATTTGTAGATGATCTCATTGGCTTAAAACGTGAAGATTACACTTCGGTGATCACATCATTGCGTTGTTTTAATGACGCAATGCAAATATTAGGCACAAATATTGATCTGGCATATTCTTTATTGATTTATTCTATAGAAGCATTAGCTCAGCGATCGGATTCATTTGAACCTACATGGGAGGATTACCCTCAAAACACTCGATGCCTTTTGGATAATATATTTAAAGAAATAGATTCTGGCATAGCGGGAAGAATAAAGAATGCTTTGCTAAATGATAGCAACCTAAAAAGCACCGTTCGTTTCATGAGCTTTGTAAGCAGCAATATTGATGATACGTTTTTTATAGGAGAATCACCTTCGGGGTATATGGCTCTTAGAAGAAGTGAATTTGCTCGAGCACTAAAGAATGCCTATGTAATAAGGTCAAAATTTGCTCACCTTCTACAGCCAATTCAGGAACAACTAAGACACCCACAGATAGCAGACGGTGATGTTGTTCGTGTTTCGGACGAGCCATACCTAACGATTGCAGGGTTGGTTCGTATTGCACGTCATGTAATAGACAACTTTATCAAAAAATGTGAAAAGATTGCGCATGAAGAATATAACTGGAGAGGCTCACTTCCGGGCATTATGCGGATGGAAATGGCACCGCAGTATTGGATATGGAAGCATGAAGGTTTTGTAGCTGAACATGCAACAAAGAAACTATCTGGCTTCCTTTCTCAGCTAGAAGGTGTAATGCTGAGAAAGGAAGCGATTACAGATTTAAGGGATTTGCTTGAAAAATATGAAAAGCTAATTGGTCAAGCATCCTCGCCATATAGAGTGCAGCTTCTGACAACGTATGTATTGTATAACGGGTATGTAAGCGAAGAACATAGGAGCAAAAACTATTTAAACGTTTTGGAAAAATACAAAACGCTCCTTGATGAATGCACAATAGAAACAATGCTTGCATTGCTCCTTCTGGGGCACAATTGGCCGTGGCGAAAGGAAGAGTGTGTAAAGTGCTGGAACGTTTACTTAAGGACTATTCACAGAAAGAATACTATCAAAATTCCTCAAACAATAAGTGTAGCGATAATGCTTGAATTGGCGTCAATGTTTCTGGCTGATGGAGACGAATCTGAATATACATACTGGATGGATATGGCAATACTTGAAGCTGCCGGCCAGAAAGAGTGGCAGCAAAAATTAATCCAAGCAAAATCTGATGTTGCCGCTTTGAAGGGCATGGAAGTATTTAATGTGCCGTCGAATACGCAGGCATAACCATCACGTGCACTCGGACAGTAAAAAGCTCCGCTCGTTCCTCGCTCCTCTTTTTACTGCCGGTGACGTGTTTCGTTAGGTCGGACCGCTTCGCGCTCCGACCTAATGCCCGCCGGATGAGCTTCGCTCCACTGAACCTGCCAGCCGAAGCGCAAAAGCGCTCCGCCTAACAGGCCCAATGGAGCCGACTGCGGTGGCTGAGTGGCCGTAAACTCCGCTACGCTCCGCATTACGGCTCCTTCAGCCATCCTCGCGGCTCATCCGGCGGGCATTATCTGAAAAAGGAGGTATCATGAAAACTAGATCAGTAAAACTTTATTTTTTATTGGCAATCAGCGTTCTGCTAATGACTGCATGCGCCACCGTGCCCGAGATGCCAGGTTTCATATCAGAAAGCACTTCGGAGTTTGATGGGTCAAAGCAAATCAAAATGGAACCAGCATGGTTATATAATTCTTCAATAAAGTTAGCGCTATTCAAGAATACTAAAATGGATATAAATGATGTAGTCTTAACTGTCGTAGCAAAAGGAGCTCACAGTTTTGCAGAAGGGAAGTCTTTGCATTTCAACATTGATGGAGGCATAGTCAGTTTTAAGTCTATCGATTTGTTGACAGACATTAATACATCCTCTGGATTCGTCGGCAGCGGTATCTATATTCCACCTTCAAATTGGTCATCTAAGGATTATTTGGTTAGCAAACAATTTATCCAACGGCTTATTAATGCAGAAAGAGTCGTCGTTAAAGTTGATCTACGAAAGAGCTTTGTTGAGGGTGTATTTTCCAGTGATGCCCCGACAACAGCTCGACCGGCTTTTAGAAGGTTTTATGAAAAAATTGGAACATTAAAACTTCCCAGATAACCAGCGGTTGAAGGTGGACTGGCAAATTCGCTGAGCTACTTTGCCAGCCACTTAACCGCGACGTTCGGCATACGAAAAAAACTAGGGAGGTAGACATTATGAACAAATCAAGCCTGAGAAATTTAGCATGTCTTTTTATTTTTATCCAGATTCTCGCATGTTCATCGTACAAGGGACCAAGCAAGAATGAAATTCAACAAACCCTTGCAGTTGATCTACCTGCATATATCGAAATATCAAATTTTGATATTGAGGCATCGCAAAACGCTGGCACTGAAGTAAATCCTTTGTATCAAACAAGGTTTCGTGCAACCCTACGACTAAAGACTGACACATTTTTGGAGCATGAGCGTGAAGGGAATGTTCTTTTTGTTCGTCCAGCTAAGAAAAACGGTGAAAGCATCGAAGTTTTTGGTCGAGCCGAATCCAAACTCTACGCTGGAGCCTGGCAAAATTCTGTGAAAATTGATGGGTCACCACTGAATAGTATGGGTGTTCCGATCAGTATGTTTAACTCAGCAAATGTTATTATCAAAGGAACTCAAGAAGAAGAAAAATACCGAGCTAAACAACAACATCTTGCCGAAAAAAAAAGGTGTGCAGAGCAGGCACGATTTGATAGAAGAAAAAATGTTGTTCTATCAGCGTTTTCTGGCTCACCGGTACTCAAAGGTGAGGCAAGCAACCGAAAAGAGAACTGGCCGTTTAGCTTACATGTAAAATCTCTTGACCATTCTGATGGGAAGTGGATTGGAGAAATTAAATGGATTACGCTCAACGCTGTTCACAAAGTTGAAGGCACAATTATTGGAGCCAAGATAAGATTCGTTGAAACTGACTTCATCAAGAAAGGTAATGCAATAATCGGTTGTATCTATACTCTTGATTTAGATGATAACGAAATCCGGTTAAATGGCACCTGGAAGTGTAGTCAAAAGGGAAATGTCTGGATCAATTTAAGATGATTCAGCAAACTCCCATATAGCAATGGGGTCATCCATGATTGCTTTTGTCAAATACGTTAAATCAAGAACATCTGTGGTTTTTAGAACTTCTCAAGAACAACTTTATCGGCAATAAATTGCCGAACAAAAGCATTCATCCGACCGCGAATAGCCGCCCGTTTTTTTGTTCGAGCATCCCGGCGCGGCGGCTGATGCAGGTCGTTCGGCTACTAAATGAGGTGTAAACAATGAAAAAAATAAAAATATTTATTGCCCTATACTATATATTCTTTATCCTCTTTGGTGTGACTTTGACATATGCTCAAACTGCTCAGGAGATTGCCAAAAAAACGTTTCGCTCGACGGTACTTTTAGTTATGGAGGATGCAAATGGTCAGCCACTCTCACTTGGTAGTGGCTTTTTTGTTAGAAATGGAGAGATCGCAACCAACCTCCACGTTGTTGAAGGTGCAGCAGGGGGATACGCAAAACTAATGGATGAGAAAACGAAGTATGACATTGAAGGTGTTACAGCTGTTGATACTAAACGAGATCTGGTGATTCTTAAAATATCAAATGTACGTTCACAAGCACTTTCTATTGGGAACAGTGATGCTGTGCAGGTTGGCGAGCCAATTTTTGTTGTAGGAAATCCGAAGGGATTAGAAGGGACATTCTCCCAAGGCATCATTAGTAGTATCCGAACAATTGGCTCCGACAAAATTCTCCAAATTACCGCTCCGATCTCACCCGGCAGTAGCGGTGGTCCTGTATTAAATAAAAAAGGAAAAGTTATTGGTGTTTCAGTCGCAACCTTCAAGGGTGGCCAGAATCTAAATTTTGCCATCCCTGCGAGTTATTTAAAAACACTGCTATCCAAGACGGGAATTGTAAAGCCCTTGGCTAAATCCAAACAAGGAAAAAATCAACGCTCCATACTTTCTAATATTGGAGGTAGTAGTACTGAAGGGATTATAGGAGAAAGTTTTGTTTGGGATAACAATTATGACAATTCATATATTCGGAATCAGGGATTTACTTTTTCAATTCGCAACCATCTGCGCTCAGCTGTATCAAATATCTTGGTGCTTATAATTTTCTATGATCGAAGTGGCTTGCCTCTTGATGTAATTCCCCTAAAGTTTTCTAATTTGATTCCGCCGAAACTTGCAAAAAGAGTTAGTTCATCGGCTGATTATAGCATTAAGAAAATGACTACATCATATAAAGGGGTTAGTAAATTCAAAGACAGTCCAGACACAAAAATAGAATTCCGTATCCTCGATTTTAAAATTGTGGAATAGATTGTACACCATAGCAAGCCATGCAGCAAATTAAGAGGCAACAGATTTATGAACCATTGTATCTTTTGTTTTAAAAGCGAACCGGAGGTCAAATTCAGCCAGGAGCACCTTATTCCGCACTGTATCGGTGGCAATCTGATCCTTGACGATTACGTTTGTGCTGAATGCAATAGTAATTTTGGAACAGAATTCGACCATAAAATTTTGAAAAAGCCGGATATTGTTGCAGCGTTATCTAAATTGAAGATACCACACAACCGAGTAAAGCTAATAAATAATAATTTCAGAGTTAAAGTTTTCATATGCGGTATTGAATTTAAAGGCCGAGCGACTGAAAACGCTATTGAAGTTCACTCCAAGCGATTAGAAGATGGAAGTCTGATTTGTCCTGAAACAGAGTACAAGGAGCCTCTCCTGAAAGGGATATTACGTGATCAGAGATTACGTGCTGCTGGGCTTACAGAAGACCAGATTAAGGAAGAATTCCAAAAGCTAACCAAAGCCTATAACAAGGCGGAAGTAGGCAAAAATGTGATATGGCCTGCGCTTGGCATCACTCTTGTAAAACGATCTGATACTCGTAAAATTAAGCTGGAACCAAAAGGGTCAGATGACGTATCACGTCTTGTGGCAAAGATTGCATATGAGTTTGGCTTCATTCTCGGCTACCGTGATTTTCTGTTAAGCGAACACGTTGCTAAACCTCTTCACAGCTTTATTCTGACTGGTGAGAAACAACCAGGTTTTCACATAACACAGATCAGTACTAGCTTCTCTGATTTTGTTCCAATACACTTTATTAGTTTTCAAACCTATGAATATATGACCAGAATAATTGTAGGTTTCTTTGGAACTCTGACATACATGCTTATTGCTCCGCCACTAGAACATAAAATATTCCAACAGATTGCAGAGGATAATAATTGTCCAGATTTGATCGGTGTAGAATATCAACAAGATATGCATAAAAAAACTATAGGATTCTGGGCTATTTTACCAGATGGAACCTATAAATATATTGGCGGTTGAGAGAGCTACTTGGCAAAAAAAGAATATGTTGCCGAACCAAACGCTCGAGTGGATCGGGGGCTACTGAGCGGCTCTTGAAAGTTTTGGCTTTAACATAAATTTTAGCCATGCAGAGGGTGTCGGCCTAAAGCCCCCGACCACTCAGCTCACCGTTAGGTCGGACCGCTTCGCGCTCCGACCTAATGCCCGCCGGATGAGCTTCGCTCCACTGAGCCTGCCAGCCGAAGCGCAAAAGCGCTCCGCCTAACAGGCCCAATGGAGCCGACTGCGGTGGCT
>JAGGWL010000197.1 GCA_021157555.1 Deltaproteobacteria bacterium
ATCAGAATACCTCCTATCCTTTTTAGAGTGCTTAAAATACCATTTAGCTGCAATTTAAAAAATGGCATATACTGCTATGGATAGCAAAGCATTTCTTTCATAAAAAAGAAATTCAGCAGATACTAAGTAGTCGGTTCGGGCAGCGTCCGTGAAGCAGAAATTTCTCATCGTTTATGCCAAATAGGTAAGAATGAGTAAGAAGAAAGGAACAGTTTAACCAGGATTTCGGCATTCGTACTTTTGGAACATCTTTAGGCTTTTCACGCCGAATGTACAAGCATTTCCATACAGGTTTAAATTTTCGTTTTGAAAACCGTAAACAATATGCGACCGGTCAAAACAGAGAAGAGGGAGATGCCTTTGACCCCCGCAGCATTTTAGTTGTAACCCCTTCAATTCGTTATGATTCGCGTGATTCATTTATCCGTCCGCATCAAGGAATTCTGGCAAATTTTATCCTGGATGTATCTAAAGGAATACAAAATTCTATGGATGATTTTTTTAAATATCGGTTTGATCTGCGTTTCTACAAAGCCGTCCATGAAAGAGTTATTCTTGCATGGACGGGAAGGATCGGTCATATTGATCCATTTCAGACTGACAGTAACATCCCTGATGATCAGCTTTTTTTTCTGGGCGGTACTAACAGTATCCGCGGCTTTGATGAAAACATGCTCTATTATGATGCCCAGGATAGCCCTCTGGGCGGCCGGTCAGCCATTATTACCAGTCTGGAAGCCCGAATTGACATTGGATTTCATTTTGAGCTAACCACTTTTTTTGATACAGGAAAAATACAGAATATAAAAAACAGCAATCATTTTGACGGATTTCGTTCTTCCATCGGCTGTGGTCTGAGATATATAACTCCCATAGGCCCCATCGGTTTTCTTTACGGATATAAATTGAATCCTGAAACAGGTGAAGATGCCAGCCGGATCCATTTTTCAATTGGCTATACTTTTTAGAGTCGATAAAACCCCTGCGTAATCGGTTACAGGGGAATTTGGTCCTGTTCCTTACACCCAGTGGCCTTCAACATTGGCCCCTTGAGATGTGTTAAGATTACCATTTTTGTACTGCTGAACTACGTCGATGACCCTTCCTTTTGCTGCAGTTATAATTTTGATTTTGGCCTCATTAAGTACCTTAAATGCTTTAGGACCGCAATTTCCTGTTATCAATACTTCAGCTTTGCTGTTTAGTATTGTTTTCCCTGCCTGTATTCCGGCTCCCTGGGGAAGGTTTAAATTTTGCGTATTTTCTACTACTTCAAATTCCAGTGTTGCAGGATCTACAATAATAAAATATGCTGCCCTGCCAAAACGGGGGTCAACATCCGATGTCAGGTCTTTGCCTGTTGATGTAACTGCGATTTTCATAGCTTTTCCTTTTTTATAATTATTTATGGTTTTGCGAAGGACGAACATAAGGTTCGCCCCTACACAATTTTTTTATATGAAAGTGCCTAAAATGGTTCAGATATCCATGAAACTCTCTACCTCTTTCCATACTTTTCGTATTGCCTGGGAGCCTTTTCCTTCTGAAAAATCGACCAGACTTGTTTGAGCAACCATTGCGGCTGTAACATCACTGTCGTACGGAACTGAACCTATATATTTTATTTTGTTTTCATCAGCATATTTTTTAATCTGCTCCGATATTTCAGGATTGATATCATATTTGTTAATACATATCATAGATGGGACATTTAAAAAGGCTGCCAGTTCCCCGACTCTTTGCATGTCGTGCATTCCTGAAAGGGTAGGCTCTGTTATTATAAGAACAGCGCTTGTCCCTGTTACTGACGCAATAACAGGGCATCCTATACCAGGAGGGCCGTCGATAATAATTATTTCAAGACCATTTTGTCCGGCTATTTCCTTTGCTTCTCTGCGCAGCATACTGACAAGAAGACCGGAATTTTCTTCGGCAATACCCAGTTTGGCATGAACCATGGGTCCGGATTTAGTATCTGAAATAAACCATTTGCCACATGTTCTCTGGGGAAAATCAATAGCCCCTACAGGGCAGAAATGTACGCAAACCCCGCAGCCTTCACATGCAATCTGATCTACAACAAAATCATCGCTTATTGCATTAAACTGGCATCTCTCTATGCAATCACCACAGTTTGTGCAAATATCAGGGTTGATAAAAGCAATATGGCCGCCTTTGAAATCCTCTTCCTTTTTTATTTCAGGGGGCAGCACAAGATGCAGATCCGCTGCATCAACATCCGCGTCAACAAGAATTTTATTTTTTGCAATAGCAGCAAAAGAGGCGACTATACTTGTTTTGCCAGTACCCCCTTTACCACTTATTATTGTTAGTTCTTTCATGATTAATTCCCCGTTCCTTAGTTTTGAATTCTGTTTTGTATCTTTGAATAAAGGCTATTAAAAAGATCTTTCATTTCAGGAATTGCTTTTACCATGGGGATGCCTTTGGAATAATTTTCTGCTATATCTCGACGATCCGGAATTTCCATCATTATCTCGATATTTTCTTTTTTTGCATATTGCAATACTCCATCATTGCCTGAATCGCATCTGTTAATAACTATTCCGAACTTCAGATTCATGGTACGGACAGCCTCTACAGCCAGGATTAGATCATTTAAACCAAAAGGCGTTGGTTCTGTTACAAGCAAAACAAAATCAGAATCCTTAATTGCGGCAATTACAGGGCATGATGTTCCCGGCGGCGCATCTATGATTGTGGTCATATTTTTGTTGATCTGATCTTTTACTTTTTCAATCAGGGGCGGTGACATGGCTTCTCCCACACGCAGTCTGCCATACACAAGTTCAATCCCCTCTGAATCTTCTTTTATAATTTCTCCCAGTTCTCTCGCTGATTCCTTAATGGCTCCTTCAGGGCAAACCATTATACAGCCTTTACAACTATGACACATTTCAGGAAAAGTCATAATGCTTTTGCCAATAAGGGTTATGGCTGAAAACTGACAAATTTTTTCACATTCACCGCAATACGTGCATAGTGAAGAATCGACATCAGGGACCATCGTGCTGACGATTTCTTTTGAGACCGGCCTGGTTTGTAAAAAAATATGAACATTCGGTTCTTCAACGTCACAGTCAAGTAATTGAACTTTATCAGCCATGGATATGGCAAGATTGGTAGCAACCGTTGTTTTTCCGGTACCTCCCTTGCCGCTGGCTATAGTTATGATCATTTTTATATCTCCTAAACATTAGTTATGAGTATATGCTTATAATAAATCTAAACAGCAATCCTCTATTCGTCAAGGAGTTTTTGTGTTTTAATTTATTATTTTTTTGGCGTAATTGTTGCATCTGGTAAGGGCACAAAATCTTGTGCATCTACTTATTTATAATTTTCATATTAAAAGGGTTTAGTTTTTATGAAAAAAACTGAAATGAATAAACAAAGTTTAAGATTAAAAAAAAAAATTACCCTCATTAAAAACCTGTCCATAAATAAAAAAATAGTTGGAACATTGTTTATATTGCTTATTTCTATAAGCATGTTAGCAATTATCAATATTTTTGGCATCTGGATTGTAAGCGGTGTTAGAGCTTATGTTTCAGGGGAAGGATTTTATTCCAAAGCTCAAAAGGATGCTGTTTATTATTTGATAAATTATTCAACCTCTCATAATGAATCTGACTACAGGCAATTTTTGGAGGCTATCGAGGTCCCGCTGGCAGACCGTAGTGCTCGTCTGGAACTGGAGAAAACAGATTTTGATCCGGATTTTGCCCGCCAGGCATTAATTGCTGGCCGCAACCATCCGGATGATGTAAATTCGATGATACGTTTGTTCAGGTTGATACATAATATGAAGTATTTTAATGAGGCCATTGTTTTTTGGGCTGAGGCTGATAAATGTAGTCTTGAAATAAAAAGGCTTGGAGCAGAGTTCCATGATTTTGTTTTCGAAAAGCCGGGGAAGAATGCGTTTCAGACAGCCCTGATTGATGAAATAAAAAAAATAAATAATCGGTCAATATTAGTACTGGAAAATTTTTCAGCATCTATGAATAAAATAGCAAGAAATGCGCACAAAATTGTACAAAATTTTATGATGTTGATGAGTTTTTTTTGTGTGGTAATTGGAATGCCGTTATTCTTTATGATCAGTAATGATATACGAAAAAAAATTTTATTATTAAAAAAAGGGGCTGATAAAATTGCAGCCGGTGATTATAAAAAAAAAGTAAATCTGGATTCAACCGATGAATTAGGCATACTGGCAAACTCCTTTAATAATATGCTAAACAGTTTATTTAAAATCAAAACAAAATTAGAAGAAAAAAACCGCCAATTATCCAGCGCTGAAAATTTTTTTTCCGGCACACTGAACGATCTGAATACTTTTGTTGGAGTCCTTAAACCTGGAGGAGAGATTGAATTTATAAACAATACGGCCATGAAATGCATTGATCGTAGTCTGGAGAGTATACATGGAAAAATGCTTGAGGATGTTTTTTGGGGAGCGAATTTTAAGGATGTCCAACCATTGATCAGGGAAAACATAGATATCTGCGCCTCTAAAAAAGAAGTGAGCTCTGAAGTAAAATTTCAGCCTGCTGTGGGGGAGCAAATATGGATTAATTTCAGCATGCATCCGATTATTGATAAAGATGGAACAATTACATACCTGGTGGCTGAAGGGCGGGATATTACAGAACGAAAAAAAAGGGATAAAGAACTGAAGGAGAGTTATCTACAGCTTGAGAAGGCCATCGAACGTGCGAATTACATGGCTACGGAAGCAGAAATAGCAAACATGATAAAAAGTGAGTTTCTGGCCAATATGAGCCACGAGATTCGCACTCCGATGAATGGGGTCATAGGTTTTACCGAGATGCTGCTGGATACTGATCTGAATGAAGAACAAAAAGAATTTGCTGAAACAGTCAGGCGCAGCGGAGAGAGTCTTCTTATTTTGATCAACGATATTCTTGACTTTTCCAAGATAGAGGCCAAACAGCTCGACCTGGAAGAGATTGATTTTGACCCGGAACTTATTGCTTATGATGTTTGCGAAATAGTGCGGCCCAAGATTGAATC
>JAGGWL010000167.1 GCA_021157555.1 Deltaproteobacteria bacterium
TATGGCCTGAAATATTCACAGCCGGTAGCGGTCTGGCTGATATTAATCTCTCTGCTGCTCTTTGTTCTACTCAGAATAGTCTCATTGCCGCGAAAAAAACAGATATGATAGAAATAGAAAAGCTGCGCATAGACCTGCCGAATTTTACATTACAGGATGTTTCCCTTTATGTTGGCAAGAACGATTTTTTTATCTTTCTGGGGCCAACCGGCGCAGGGAAAACCATGCTGCTGGAAGCCATCGCAGGGATGCTGCCTGTTACCAGCGGCTCCATAAAAATTAATGGAAAAAATATTACCAGACTGCCGCCGGGACAGAGAGGGATTGGAATTATGTACCAGGATTATGCTCTCTTCCCCCATCTGACTGTCCATGAAAACATCAATTTCGGATTACGCTATCAAAAATCCAAAAATAAAAAATCTGCCAAATGGGTCGAATGGCTCATGGAACAACTGGGCATCCACCACCTTGCAGAGCGCTCCATTAATAATTTAAGCGGCGGAGAGAAACAAAGAACTGCACTGGCCCGCGCGCTGGCAGTGCGCCCTGCCCTGCTGCTGCTGGATGAACCTCTATCCGCTCTGGACCCATCTTTTCGTGAAGAAATCAGAAATATTTTAAAAAAGCTTCACAAAGAATCGGACATAACCTTTATGATGGTAACTCACGATTTTTCGGAAGCTTTATCCCTTGGCACCAAAACTGCTATCCTGAACAATGGCACAATTGAACAAGTTGGCACCGTCTCCGAAATCTTCAGACAACCGACCACTCCTTTTGCGGCAGAATTTGTTGGAATGAAAAATATATTTCCATCAGCTTTCAAAGATAGCACGGCCATCGTGGACAAAATAGAAGTCAAGCTGGCATCACCCACAAATGCCGGAAAACATTACATCGCAATCCGTCCTGAAGATATTATGATCAAAAATAAAAAATTTTCCGCAAACGGAATGAATATCTTTCAAGGCAAAGTAGTAAATATTGTCGATCATGGCCCATACTGTGAAGTCTCCACCATGATCGGGAAAACGGCCTTAAGCGCATTTTTAAGCAAAGGAGACCTGCTTTCAATAAACCTTTCCGAAAAAAAAGATGTATATATCGCCATCCGCCCATCCTCCATCCACACTTTTTAAAAAAATTATGATGAACTAAAAAAAAATTGAATATATTCAGGCCCAAAGGTTCTAAAAATTTCATTTAAGGATAAAAACAAATATGGCAATAAAGAAATCAGAATTATATAGCTCCCTTTGGAAAGGCTGTGATGAATTAAGAGGAAGCATGGATGCAAGCCAGTACAAAGATTATGTACTGGTTTTGCTTTTTATGAAATATGTGTCTGACAAAGGCGGCGGTTTAGTTGAAATTCCTGAAGACGGAAGCTTTAAGGATATGGTTAAACTCAAAGGTCAATCGGATATTGGTGATAAGATCAATAAGATTATCGGAGAACTTGCTAAAGCGAATGAGTTGAATGGAATTATCACCGTTGCTGATTTTAATGATGATGAAAAACTCGGAAAAGGAAAGGACAAAGTTGATCGACTCAGTAATCTGATAGGAATCTTTGAAAATGAAGCCCTGGATTTTAGCGGAAATCGTGCTGAGAATGATGATATTCTTGGTGATGCCTATGAATATCTGATGCGGCATTTTGCAACTGAAAGCGGAAAAAGCAAAGGACAATTTTATACACCTGCCGAAGTTTCAAGAATCATGGCAAAAGTGATTGGGATTGACAAATCAAAAAGCCAATCCGAAACTGTTTATGACCCAACCTGTGGTTCTGGTTCTCTGCTATTAAAAGCAGCAATTGAATCTCCGTACGGACTTTCAATTTATGGACAGGAAAATGATAATGCCACTCGTGCCCTGGCAGTTATGAATATGTGGCTGCATGGAAATCCCGACTCAGTGATTTTTCAAGGTAACACACTTGCCGACCCTCTATTTAAAGATGATACAACAGGATTATTAAAGACTTTTGATTATGCAGTTGCCAATCCGCCTTTCAGCAACAAAAACTGGAGCAACGGACTGGATGCTGAAAATGATATTTACAAACGATTTGAAGGTTTTGGCATTCCACCAGCGAAAAATGGTGATTATGCTTTTTTGCTTCACTTTATAAAATCACTGAAAAGCAAAGGGAAAGGGGCGATTATCCTTCCTTTGGGTGTGTTGTTCAGAGGTAATGCAGAAGCCACAATTCGCAAAAGCATTATCAACAGAGGTTTTATAAAAGGGATTGTTGGCCTGCCGGCAAACTTGTTTTATGGAACAGGCATTGCCGCTTCTATTATCATTATCGACAAAGAAGAGGCGCAACACCGCAAAGGTATTTTTATGATTGATGCAGGCAAAGGTTTTATGAAAGACGGAAATAAAAACCGATTGCGTGAGCAGGACATTCATAAAATTGTAGATGTTTTTAATAAACAATTGCCAATTCCAAAATACAGTAGATTAGTTCCTCTATCTGAAATCAAGGGTGCTAAAAATGATTACAACTTAAATATCCCAAGATATATTGATAGCCAGGAAGAAGAAGATATACAAAATATTGAGGCACATTTAAAAGGTGGAATACCTGACCGGGATATTGAAGCTTTAAATAATTACTGGAAAATATATCCAACTCTAAAAGACAATTTGTTTAAACCGAACAAAAGATCAAATTTTTGGGATTTGAATGTTGCAAAAAATAAAATTAAATCTGCCATATTTGACCACGCTGAGTTTATTAGTTTTTCAGAAAAGATGGATGATTTTTTTTCTAGCTGGCAAACAAAGAACACCGATTATTTAAAAGACTTAGAAAAAGTTTGTCTGCCTAAAGAAGTGATAAAAAAAATTTCGGAAGACTTGCTCCAAACTTATCAGGGAAAAGATTTGATAGATAAATATGATGTTTATCAACACATGATGGATTATTGGGCGGAAATCATGCAGGATGATTTATATGAACTTACTGCCGATGGTTGGGAAGCAGGGAATGTTATTACGAGATTGATTAAAAAAGCCGCTAAAAAAGGTGGAAAAGACAGAGAAATTGCAGGGATTGAAGGACTTGTGGGACAACTCATTCCACCGAGTTTAATTATTCAGGAATATTTTGAAACGGAGCAAAACGCCGCTGATAATTTTCAATCTGATTTGGATAGTGTGATAGTCGAAATGGATGAAATGCGTGAAGAACATGGCGGAGATGAAGGCTTACTTACTGACGCTATGAACGATAAAAGCAATATTTCAAAAGTTACATTAAAAAGCCGATTTAAAAAAATTGGTAAGCGAAACAATGAAAATGCCGAAGAGTATGATTTGCTCAAAAACTATGAAAAACTAATGACAAAAGAAACCCAACTAAAAGCCGACATCAAAAAGGCTTTGGCAGAACTGGAAGCAAAAATCATAAAGCAATATCCAAAACTCAGCATTGAAGAGATAAAAACTCTTGTGGTAGATAAAAAATGGATGGCAACAATGGAAGCCAAAATAAAAACCGAAATGGATGCCATTAGCCACCGAATGACTGAACGTATAAAAGAGCTGGCAGCACGTTATGAAACTCCAATGCCCAAATTGACCAATGATGTTGCAGATTTAACAAACAAAGTTGAAGAACATCTTGAAAAAATGGGTTACTCTTTTTAATTGTGAATGGTGAGTTATAAGTTATGAATGAAATAAAAAAAACAGTTGGTATTCAAAACCTAATTTTTATAATTCGTGGTGTTCAGGTAATGTTGGATAGAGATTTGGCTGAGGTGTACAAGGTCGAAACAAAAGTCTTGAATCAAGCTGTGAAAAGAAATTTAAATCGTTTTCCTGAATTGTTTAGGTTTTAATTAACTGAAAAAGAAAGTGATAATTCTTTAAGGTCACAATCTGTGACCTTAGAAAAAGGCAGAGGGAAACACCGCAAATATCTACCTTTTGTCTTCACAGAACAAGGCGTGGCAATGCTCTAGGCTGTGCTTCGTAGTGAAACAGCACTAAAGGTAAGCATCCAAATTATGCAAGTATTTACAAAACGGAAGCCAAAAGTAAAAGTTATTGTTTATACTAAAAATATTAATAAAACCATAGAACAAGACATAAAAAAGTATAATGCACAATATGAAATAGTTACCTTGAAGAAATTAACGACTGCCCACGACCGTTTTATGATAATTGATAATAAAATCGTTTATCATTTTGGTGCTTCGCTAAAGGATGTAGGTAAAAAATGGTTTGCCTTTTCTAAATTGGATATAGATGCAATTGATTTAATTGAAAAATTATGAATGAAGAAAATATAAATATGCCGGTTGTGCTAAAAGATTTTAAACTATGAAAAAAAATGAAATAAAATTATATGAAGACAATAAGATAAGAACCCTTTGGGATAGTGATGCTGAAAAGTGGTATATCTCAATAGTAGATGTAATTGCAGTATTAACGAAGAGTATTGATCCAAATGCTTATTGGAGAAAATTAAAACAGAGATTAAAAGCAGAAGGAAATCAAACCGTGACAAATTGTCACGGTTTGAAAATGAAAGCGGCTGATGGTAAAATGAGAAAAACAGATGTAGCTGATACAGAACAACTTTTCAGACTCATTCAATCTATTCCATCACCAAAAGCCGAGCCTTTTAAATTGTGGTTGGCTCAAATTGCATCGGAACGATTAGATGAGATGCAAGACCCGGAAATTTCGATTGATAGAGCATTGAAACAATATTTAGAATTGGGATATTCCAAAAACTGGATTAACCAAAGACTTAAAAGTATTGAAATACGCAAAGAGCTAACCGATGAATGGGAAAAACGAGGATTAAAAGAGGGAGTACAATTTGCTACTCTTACCAATATTATTACAAAGGCTTGGGCAGATAAAACCACCAGGGAATACAAAATACTCAAAGGTTTAAAAAAAGAAAATCTGCGGGACAATATGACCAATACAGAACTCATTTTAAATATGCTTGCAGAAGCCTCTACAAAAGATATTTCGGAAGCAGTAGAACCAAAAAATTTTGATGAAAGCAAAAAAGTCGCTAAACAAGGTGGCACTGTTGCAAAAGTTGCACGCAAAGAATTAGAAGCCAAAACAGGTAAAAAAGTAGTAAACTCGCTAAATGCAAAAAAGGTTTTAGAGGAAAAGAAAATCGATGGATTGAAGCATAAAAAAGAAGGCCATGATGAGTAAATCAAGTAATCACGAGAATCCTTCTAAAATCAAGGTTCAGACAATGGAAGGCTATAAGCTGACTGAGGTTGGGGTGATTCCTGAGGATTGGGAGTTAGTACCATTAGTAGAAATAGCTCAAATTGCTACTGGAACTACACCACCTACAAACGATAGAGCAAATTATGGTGATAAATTCTTATTCGCTGGTCCGAGTGATTTAGGAAAGACTAAATGGATTGTAAATACAGAAAAAAAATTATCATCAAAAGGGTTTGCATTAGCAAGAAAATTTCCAGAAAAAAGCATTTTGTTTACTTGTATTGGGTCTACAATAGGAAAAGCTGGAATGGCTTCAACAGAACTTACTTCAAATCAACAAATTAATGCAGTTTTTCCAAATGAAAATTATACAAGTGAATATTTATATTATCAATTGAATTTGCTTTCAAAATTTATAAAGCGGCAAGCTGGTGAACAAGCAGTTCCACTAATAAATAAAACAAAATTTGGTGAGTTTCAAATCCCCCTTCCCCCCACCAAAGCCGAACAAACAGCCATTGCCACCGCCCTTTCCGATATGGATGCCTTAATTGAAGGCCTAGAAAAACTGCTTGTTAAAAAACGAAACATCAAGCAAGGGGCTATGCAGAGATGTCTGAACCCTGATTTTAAAGATTTCCAAGATGACCCTGATTTTAAGAAATCAAGTAATCAAAATAATCAATGGGAAGTTAAGACTTTGGGGGAAATCTGTGAAATAAAAAAAGGGCAATTAATAACAAATAATACAAGAGTAAATGGAGAGATACCGGTGATTGCAGGTGGAAAAACGCCAGCGTATTATCA